>JBBQXI010000006.1:0-27476 GCA_038209805.1 Bacteroidales bacterium
AAAAAAGATCTGATTGAACGTGTTCCATTGCAAAAAGGAACCGGGAAAGGACTTGATTATCACATGGCCAATTTTATTGAGGGTGTAAAAGACCGTAACCGTGACCTGAATGCAAGCATTAAAATTGCTGCAAACACGGCACGCGTGGCTCATTTGGGAAATATTGCCTTGCGCACTGGCCGTCGTTTATACTGGGATTCTGAAAAAAGCCAGTTCTTAAATGATGACGCTGCCAACAAATTCCTCATTCCAGAATACCGTGCACCATGGGTATTGCCTAAAATTTAATTTAACATTGTCCAAATATGAAACCCGGTTAACAGCCGGGTTTTTTGTTGATTATTAGGATCCTAAAAAATAAAAAGCATGTCAATAAACACTTCTTGTTGCATATACAATAAGAATATCCCATTTTTGAATTTTATTTCAAAAAGATTGTCGAAATTTGGATCAGTAATGGATAACTTCAATCACTTGATTCAGAAAATAATTTTACAATTCTAACCTCTAAAAACTTACGCTTGTGGAGAAATTAAGCTTAAAAGAAAAAATCGGGTATGCATTGGGCGATGGCGCTGCAAACATTGCCTGGCGCGGTGTCTCCACGTTTTTATTTATCTTTTATACCGATGTTTTTGGATTAAATCCTGCTGCCGTAGGATTACTTTTGTTAATCGCTCGATTTAGCGATGGGGTTAGCGATGTTGCAATGGGCATTATCGGCGACAGAACCAATACCAAGTACGGTAAATTTCGTCCCTGGATTTTGTGGACTGCCATTCCGTTAGGGGTAATCCTATCGTTGTTATTCATGAGCCCGAATTTAAGTCCGACTGGTAAGATAATATATGCGTACACGACCTATATTATTTTTACCCTGGTGTACACGGCAAACAACATTCCTTATGGCGCACTTATGGCTGTGATGACAGGCGATGACAAAGAACGTACAAGTCTTGGTTCGTATCGAATGGTTGGGGCATTTTCAGGAGGTATGTTGGTTCAGGGCGCCTTGTTGTTTTTAGTAGCCCACTTTGGAAACATCGATCCTACCATCAATGTAACAAAACTGGATTCGAAAAAATACGAAGTAAGCGTATCAACACCACAAGATGTGGCGAATGTGAATATCAAAACCAAGAATGGCATTGCCATGTTTAAATGGGCTGATGCAACAATAAACGACAGCATTAATGTTCCCACACAGGGAAAAAGTTTTTCGATGGAAGCCCAAAAAGAGTATTCTTTTATTGTTTCCGGAGAAGAAAACATCGATGCCAAAAACATTACCATTATTGACCAGAAAAGAGGTTATAGCAATTCCATTTATTTATTGTCTGTCTTCTTGTCTTTAGCCCTTTTTATCACATTTTATACTACAAAGGAACGAGTAATTCCATCCAAATCGCAGGAAAGCAATCTCGGGAAGGATTTAAAAGATTTAATCCGAAACAGGCCTTGGATAATCATGCTAATTATTGGATTGGTATTTCAAATTTACAATTCGATCAAACAAGGTATTGTGGTCATCTATTTTTCACATTATCTGCACGATCAACTTTTGGCCGGATCGTATATGGTGGCACTCATGGTGGCATCAATAGGAGGAGCAATGATAACATCACCATTAGGTAAACGATTTGGCAAACGTAATCTGTTCATTTATGCCTTTATTTTTTCAGGTTTGGTTAATGCCTTGCTTGTTTTCTGTGGACCTGAAAATACCGGAAGCATTTTCGCAATTGGTGTAGTTTCTGAATTTGGTGCCGCTATTTTCCCAACCTTGTTTTTTGCCATGTTGGGTGATGCTGCCGATTATTCTGAGTTTAAGAATGGACGAAGGGCTACAGGACTGATCTATTCCGCAGGTTCTTTCTCAACAAAACTCGGAGGTGGCGTTGCTGGTGCAATTATTGGTTTTGTTTTAGCTGCCTACCATTACAACGGCCAGGATGCTGTTGCCATTCAAGGTGCTGTTCCGGGTATCATTATGCTCATGAGTTGGATACCAACAATAATCGCCCTAATTGGAGCTGGATTAATGATGCTCTATCCATTGGATCAAACGAAAATGGATGAAATAACTATTGAATTAAATAGCCGAAGAATTGAGGAATTAGCTCAGCAAAAAACAATAACCGACATATAATAATTGAAATTTTAATATCATCAGAACTATGCAATTTGGACATTTCGACGATCAGAATAGAGAATATGTGATCACCAACCCAAAAACTCCGTGGCCATGGATCAATTACCTTGGCAATGAAGACTTTTTCTCACTGATTTCAAACACTGCAGGCGGCTATACCTTTTACAAGGACGCCAAATTCCGCCGTTTAACCCGCTATCGCTACAATAACGTCCCGATGGACGATGGAGGTAAATATTTCTACATCAAAGATGGGGATACCACCTGGTCTCCGGGCTGGAAACCCTGTAAAACAGAACTCGACAGCTACGAATGCCGCCATGGAATGAATTACACATCGATAAAAGGAGTTAAAAATGGTATATCGGCAACTGCACTTTATTTTGTTCCGCTGAAGACTTGGGCTGAGGTTCAGAAACTGACGCTGACTAATAATTCGAAAGAGGTAAAGAAGCTAAAAGTATTCTCTTTTATTGAATGGGCGCTTTGGAACGCAGCCGCCGACATGGAAAACTTCCAGCGTAACTTTTCGACTGGAGAAGTGGAGATTGAAGATTCGGTTATTTACCACAAAACCGAATACAAAGAACGTCGCGACCATTTTGCTTACTATTCGGTAAACGCTCCGTTACAAGGTTTCGATACCGATCGCGAGTCGTTCTTCGGATTATACAATGGCTTCGAAGAACCTCAGGTTGTTGCTGATGGGAAACCACGCAATACGGAAGCTCACGGCTGGTCGCCAATCGCGTCACATTATCTCGAAGTGGAATTGCAGCCCGGAGAAACGAAAGATTTTGTTTTCCTTTTGGGTTACGTTGAAAACAAGGAAGAAGAAAAATGGGAATCGAAAAATATCATCAACAAAACCAAAGCCAAAGAAACGATTGCAAAATTCGATACTGTTGCAAAAGTGGATGCCGCTTTGGCCGAATTGCGCGAATACTGGGATAATCTGCTTAGCGTTTACACGGTTGATTCGGGCGACGACAAGCTCGACCGCATGGTCAATATCTGGAATCAATACCAGTGTATGATCACCTTCTGCTTCTCACGTTCGGCTTCGTATTTCGAAAGCGGTATCGGCCGTGGAATGGGATTCCGCGATTCGAATCAGGATTTGATTGGCTTCGTTCACCAGATTCCTGAACGTGCACGCGAACGCATCATCGATATTGCATCAACCCAATTTCAGGATGGAGGATGTTACCATCAGTATCAACCCCTAACAAAAAAAGGGAACAACGACATCGGCGGCGGATTCAACGATGACCCAATGTGGTTGATTTTAGGAACAATCAGCTACATCAAGGAATCTGGCGATTTTGGTATCCTGAATGAGGTGGTGCCTTTCGATAACGACATGTCAGTTGCCCGGACTTTGTTCGATCACTTAACCGTGTCATTTGATCATGTGGTCAACAATCTCGGACCACACGGATTGCCACTCATTGGTCGTGCAGACTGGAATGATTGCCTAAATCTGAACTGTTTCTCGAACGACCCGAATGAATCGTTCCAGACCACCGAAAACAAATCAGAAGGAAGCAAAGCTGAATCGCTAATGATTGCCGGTTTGTTCGTGATTTATGGCCGCGATTATGTGACCTTGTGTACAAAACTTGGATTGACAGATGAGGCTGTCCGCGCCCAAAAGCATATTGACGCGATGATCGATGCTGTGAAAAAACACGGTTGGGATGGCGAATGGTTTATCCGTGCTTACGACTATTACGGAAACAAAATAGGTAGCAACGAGAACGAAGAAGGGAAAATCTTCATCGAATCGAATGGCTGGTGCACAATGGCCGGAATTGGCAAAGAAGAAGGTCTTTGCGAAAAAGCGTTGGATTCGGTGAAAGAACGTTTGGATTGCGAACACGGTATTGTGCTTAACAATCCGGCATTTACAAAATACTACATCGAATACGGTGAAATCTCCAGCTATCCTCCTGGATATAAAGAAAATGCCGGAATTTTCTGCCACAATAATCCATGGATCATGATTGGCGAAACTGTTGTCGGAAACGGAAATCGTGCATGGGAATATTACCGGAAAATTTGTCCATCGTATCTGGAAGACATCAGCGAATTGCATAAGACAGAACCTTATGTATATGCACAAATGATTTCAGGAAAAGATGCTTTTAAACCGGGCGAAGCCAAAAACTCTTGGTTAACCGGAACCGCTTCCTGGAATTTCTACGCAATCACTCAATTTATTCTGGGTATTCAGCCCGATTACGATGGTTTGCTTGTCGATCCTTGTATTCCAAACGATTGGAAAGGCTTCAAAGTGAGCCGCAAATTCAGAGGAGCTGAGTATCATATCGAAGTTAAGAACCCGAATGGTGTATCAAAAGGCGTGAAAGAAATCATCGTTGACGGAAAATCACAAGCATCGAACCTAATTCCTCTTTTTGAAGATGGAGAAGATCATTCAGTAATTGTTATAATGGGTTAAATGGTTATTTTGAGTTATAAAAAAGCCCGGTTCAGGATTTGCATCGGGCTTTTATTCGTTGTGGCTTGATGATTATTCAGGGTTTTACTTCAAGCGAAGCCCTGAATAAATTAGTATATACTAAATTATCGTCACCCTTACTTTTTTACTTTTTAACCGACTGTTATCAACCAATTTAATAAGCCGATTCACTTCCGATGCCATAACTGCTACGAATGCGCAATCGGTTTTGATTTCGATGATTCCGATCTGATCGTTACCGAGTTTACCTTGTTTTATGAATAATCCGGCAATGTCGCCCTTCGAAATTTTGTCTTTTCGTCCTCCTGAAACAAACAGGGTTTTCCAGATTGAAGGCAATGGTAACGGTGCTTTCAGCATTTTTTCTATTTCAGCATTTTCTACAAAATCAGGTAGATTTTCGTTTTTCCCCTTGATTACATAGGCCGTTCCGTCGTTGAACATTCGGGCAGTGCGGCCATTACGGTGCGTAAATTCATGTGCACGTTGCGGAAGTTGAAAGTGAATGATAAATTTAATCTCTGGAATATCCAGTCCACGTGCAGCAAGGTCGGTAGCTACGATCAGCTGGTGCGTTCCATTCCTGAATTTGATCAAAGCGCGCTCCCGATCTTTTTGTTCCATGCCACCGTAGAATAATCCATGCCCAATGTTTTGGTCGTTCAGAAAATCGCTCACTTCCTGTATGGTATCTTTGAAATTGCAAAATACAATTCCGGGTTGATTTCCCAAATGGCAAAGCAGTTCTGCCAAAGTATCCAATTTATCGGGTGAAGCTGAAAGTACCGTTTTGACTTTTAGTTGTGAATTACCCTCATGCAAATAATCGATGATTTGTGGGTCTTTAAGTCCTACAAACTTCGGAATTTCAACTTCCTGAGTTGCTGAGGTTAGTATCTTTTTCTGAACCTTCGGCAATAAAGCCAATATTTCCTTCATTTCAGATTCAAATCCTATTTCGAGAGACTTGTCGAATTCATCGAGAACGAGCGTGCTGACGAACTCAGCCGAAAAATTTTCCCTACGCAAATGATCTGCAATCCTTCCGGGAGTTCCAATCAAAATCGCAGGCCGGTGTTTGATTTCCGTTTTGTCTTTCGAGCCGGTTCTACCGCCGTAAACCGCATTCGCTTTATATCCCGATCCCATTTCACGGATAACCTGTTCGATCTGAATCGCCAGTTCGCGCGAGGGCACCACAATCAACACCTGAACTTCAGGGCAATTAATATCGAGTTCGGAAATAATAGGCAACAGGAAAGCCAGTGTTTTGCCTGTTCCCGTTGGAGAAAGCAATACAATTTCAGGATTAGAAAGAATAGCTTCCTGAGCCTCTTCCTGCATGGCGTTGAGTTTCTCAATGCTCAGTTTCTCCAGAATATTCGTTTGATTTTTAATCGGACTTGTCATCCGACAAAGGTACAGTTAATTAATACAGATATTATGCGTGAAACACGATTCCAAATTTTCCAGAAGTTATATTCATCTTCAATTATTTTAGATTGACTTCCTTCGACTGCTTCGCACATTGGGAGCGGCAGTCTGGTCATCAGTCTCCGGACTTCCTTTTCACTTTGCCTGTCTCCCAAATTTTTCCCATTTTTACGCTACTTAAATCCACAAACAAATAGATCATGAATCGAAAACAAATTCTTGGTATAGTATTACTTAGCACGATCTCACTAGTTGGATGTCAGAAAAAAGATGCCAGTCTGATGGTCGCTACCGAAATTTCTTCCAACTGGACTTTTCATCAGGCCGATAAAGAAGAATGGCTTCCGGCAACCGTTCCGGGTTGTGTTCACACTGACTTATTGGCAAACGGCAAAATTGAAGACCCGTTTTACCGCCTGAACGAGCATAAACTACAATGGATCGACAAAGTAAATTGGGAATACAAAACTACATTCAATATTGATCCGGATGCTTTTAAACGCGACCGCATTGCCCTCGATTTTAAAGGATTGGATACTTATGCCGACGTTTTTGTAAACGGCACACAGGTTTTATCAGCCGATAACATGTTCCGAGAATGGCTGGTTGATGTAAAACCTCAGGTAAAGGAAGGAGCTAACGAATTGCGAATTTTATTTCGTTCGCCCATTGTTGAAGGACTAAAAAAATACAATGCCAACGGTTATGTGATTCCGGTTTCCGATAATGATCAGGCTGTCAATGGCGAAGTTCCTGATGGAAAAATGGTTTCGGTTTACACCCGAAAGGCAGGCTACCATTTTGGTTGGGACTGGGGTCCGCGTTTGGTTTCAAGCGGATTGTGGCGGCCTGTTTACCTGACCGTTTGGGACGACGCGCGTATCGAGAATCTGCAACTGAAACAAAATTCAGTTTCAGAAAAAGAAGCTAAACTGACTGCTGTATTTGAAATTGAGGCTAATGCAGACAATGAAGCAACCGTTACCATCGAAAACGATGGCAATGAACTGGCACGTACGAAAATCAAACTAACCAAAGGAGTTTCAACTTATCCGGTCGATTTCAAAATTGAAAACCCAAAATTGTGGTGGACAAATGGTCTTGGAGATGCTCATCTCTATAACATTAAAGGGAAATTGGAGATTGGCAAACGCATCACTGAAAAATCAGAGCGTATTGGTATTCGCACACTCGAACTGGTTCGCGACAAAGATGCCAATGGAACTTCGTTTTACTTCAAACTAAACGGTGTGCCTGTATTTATGAAGGGTGCCAACTACATTCCAAACGATGTTTTTCCGGCTCGGGTAACCGACGAAATGTATCAAAAAGTAATCAACACTTCCAAAATTTCAAATTTCAACATGTTGCGAGTTTGGGGCGGCGGCATTTATGAAAACGACCGACTCTATGACTTGTGCGACCAAAACGGGATTCTGGTTTGGCAGGACTTCATGTTTGCTTGTGCCATGTTCCCCGGCGATGACGCCTTTCTGGAAAATGTAAAGCAAGAAGCTGCCGACAACATCAAACGAATGCGCAACCATCCAAGTATTGCCATGTGGTGCGGAAATAATGAAATTCTGGCTGCCTGGTTTGGTTGGGGCTGGAAACAAAAAGAGGAAGCAAAAAGCAAAGAAAATGCCGGTAAAATATGGAAATCGTACACCGATATTTTCCACCACATTTTACCCGATGCCGTTGCAACTTACGATCCGGGTCGCAGCTATTGGGACTCGTCACCATGCGCCGGAATGGGAAATCCATCTGATCTGAATAATGGCGATGACCATTATTGGGGTGTTTGGTGGGGAAAAGATCCGTTTAAAATGTACGCCACGCACATTGCCCGTTTCATGAGCGAGTATGGCTTTCAGTCGTTTCCTGAGTTGAAAACAGTAAAACAATATGCGACTCCTGAAGATTATGACATTTTCTCGGAAGTAATGAAATCGCACCAACGGTCATCAATCGGGAATGGAACCATCGAATATTACATGCTTCAGGATTACAAAAAACCGAAAAATTTTGAATCATTCCTGTATGTAAACCATGTATTGCAAGCCGAAGGAATCAAATTTGCACTCGAAGGTCATCGTCGCGCGGCTCCGTTCTGCATGGGAAGTCTGGTGTGGCAAATTAACGATTGTTGGCCGGTTGCATCGTGGAGTTCGACCGATTATTACCAGCGCTGGAAGGCTTTGCAGTATTTCGCTAAAAAAGGGTTTGAGCCGGTTTTGGTTTCGCCATATACCAACAATGATTCGCTTAAAGTTGGCATTATCAACGACAAACTCAGCGAAATAAAAGCTCAACTGGTGACCAAGGTTCTCGATTTTGAAGGCAAAGAAATCTGGAAAGAAACGAAAGAAGTTGCAGTTCCGGCGAACTCAAGCAATACTTTCTTCGGAACAAAAAATTCCGATTTCATGAAGAATGTTCAGGCAAACAAACAGCTTTTGGTTGTTGAGTTGATTGAAAACGATTCGGTTATTTCAATGAATACGCTTTATTTCAAGCCTATAAAAGATGTTTTACTTCCTAAGCCAGATGTGAAATTTGAAATAGAATCAGCGCAAGATGGATTTGAGATTACTCTGAGCACTGATAAGCTGGCTAAAAATTTATACATGACCATTGGTGACGAAGAAGGCTTTTTTAGCGATAACTATTTTGACCTGATTCCTGGGCAGCCGGTCAAAATAAAACTGGAAACCAAACTAACCAAGGAAAAACTTCAGGAGGTATTTGCCATCCAAACACTAGACGGAGCATTCTGATTGAAGTCATAATAATTTCCCGATTTTATTTTCCCGGTAGCGCTTGTAATTCTACAGTGTTACCGGGATTTTTTTTGACATTAAGGAATATTATGCCTAATGTTTAAAAAAAAGCAAATTGTTAACTCAATTTTTAATATTTTTGTGATAACTTTTCCACTCTAGATTAACTCATTATGGAATACAACTTTATCGGCAAAACTATTTTAATTGCTGAAGACGAGGCCGTTAGTCGTTTTCTGTTTGAAAAAGCGCTAAAGAAAACAAAAGCGAACCTTTTCTTTGTCAAAAATGGAGTTGAGGCAGTGGAGATGATTAAAGATAATACTGAAATTGATGCTGTCATAATGGATATCAGGTTACCTCTCATGGATGGACTTGAAGCGACCACTAAAATTAAAGAGTTAATTCCGGAGATGCCAGTCATTATCCAATCGGCTTATGCGATGCAATCGACAAGGGAAGAAGCTCTGGAATGTGGCTGCGACGATTTTATAACCAAGCCGATAAAAGTAGAAACCTTACTTGCAATTCTCCACCGGCACCTGATCTATTAGTTATCCAATCGGAGGATAAAAGGCATCTTTAAAGTGCTCAATTTCGAATCCTTTGCCGTAAAAAATAATAGAAATTACGTCAAATCTGGTATCCAGGTTAATATCCTTTTCCTGAATATAGGCTTCAGCAGCATTTACCAGAAAGCGAATTTTCTTATTCGAAACTGCCTCCGACGGATGTTCGTACGAATCAGTTCCACGGGCTTTCACTTCCACAATAACCAATTCGTTACCATCTTTTGCGATGATATCAATTTCAAGATGATGCGAAAACCAGTTTATTTCCAGTATTTCGTATCCGAGCGACCGCAGATGTTCAACGGCCAGTTCTTCCCCCTTTCGCCCAAGTTCGTGCCCTTTACTCATTTCTGAATTCGTTTTAATGAGCAGGAATCTGCCACCTGCAACTGATAATTGGCGCCCAATACCAATGAAAGGTTTTTAGGAATATGTCCTGACGGGATATCAAAACAAACCGGGAAATGACAACCTTCAATTGCTTCGTGGATAATTTCGTATGCCGATTTTCCATACGGACTTTCGTTGTCCTGCATTTCGGTAAAACCTCCTACGACCAGCCCGGCCAAATCATTTAACTGGCCCGATAGCTTGAAATTCTGCATCATTCGGTCAAGGTGGTACAGGTATTCCGACAAATCTTCGATCAGCAAAATTTTGCCTTTGGTATCCAACTGCCAGGGAGTTCCCTGAAGGCTGTAAAGCAACGACAAGTTTCCACCAACCAGTTCTCCGGAACAACTACCTTTGCAATTCAGCGAATGAGATTCAAATTTCAATTCGGAATTTCCGGAGGTAAATACTTCCATTAGGCTATGGAAACTTTTAGTCGGTTTCTTGTTTTCAAGAAAAAAGGCTGGCATTGCGCCATGAATGCTAGCCAACCCAAGATTGTTCAGTACTGAATGAAACACTGTAATATCGCTGAATCCAACCAGCCATTTGGGGCTTTGTAGCAAGGGAGAAAAATTGAGTTCTCCGATGAGCCGAACTGAGCCGTATCCACCACGAGCACAAATAATCGCTTTAGTTTGATTGTCATTTATCGCTTCCTGAAAATCGAAAACCCGTTGCTGATCGGTTCCGGCATATTGAAAGTTCCGTTCAAAAACATGTTTGCCAACGATTACTTCATAGCCCATATCCTGCAACAATTCAATGCCAGGAAGTAACTTGTCTTTCGAAACTTTGCCGGCTGGAGCAACAATTCGTATTCGGTCGCCTTTTTGAAGGTATTCAGGAAAAATCATCAGAGAGATATTTAAATTCAGGATAACCAAAAGTCGTAAAAAAAGCATTGGATGACAAACTATTCACTACCTTTTTAGAAAAAGCAACGACGACCCGTTTCCAGATCGTCGTTGCTTTTATATCAGGTTGTAAATCTTACTTATTCTTCAGAATGTCCCTGATTTCAGCAAGTAAAATCTCTTCTTTAGATGGCGGAGGGGGTGCTGGAGCTTCAACAGGTGGAGCCACTTCCTCTTTCTTCATGCTGTTCATGCCTTTTATCATCATAAAAATAGCAAAAGCAATAATCAGAAAATCGACCAATGCTTGCACAAAATTACCATAGTTGATTGAAACCGCCTGTTTGGTAATTACTCCGGCAGCATCAACAACCGGATCAGTCAGGAAAATTTTAAGATCAGTAAATTTTACACCACCCAGAAGAAGTCCAATTGGAGGCATAATTACATCGGCAACTACCGAACTAACTATTTTCCCGAATGCACCACCAATGATGATACCTACTGCCAAATCGACGACGTTACCGCGCATGGCAAACTCTTTAAATTCTTTAACAAGGCTCATAGACTAAAGATTAAGTTTTTAAAATAGAACTATTTAACATGCTATAATGTTCAGGAAGATTTAGTTTTCCTTTAGATATTTCTCAGGATTATAAATTACGGCTAATTTCTGAGAAAAAATATCAATCTCGAACTTATTATCGCCTAAAGTTTCACCATCAGCTTCTCCGGCAATGCTATGAGCGGAGTTGATTGAAATATTTTTTGCCTGGAAAGTCGAAACCCGATAATCATTTACATATTTTCCGGAATACAATCCGGACAGATTGCGTAGAATTCCGAATAGTCCGATTTGGCGGATGATGGTTACCTGAAAAAATCCATTGTCGGGTATCGCTCCGGGAGCCTGCATCATACCACCTCCATTGTATTTCCCAATTCCAACACTGACCGAAAAAATCAATTCATCAATCTTCTGACCATCAATTACAACTTGCGTTTTGGTTGTTCGATAATTGAAAAAACTTGAACCAAGTGCCTGCAGATAAAGTGAAATTCCATTTCGTCCCTTGTCTTTTAACTGGTTAGTTTTTGTCGCGACCATTGCATCAAATCCGAAGCCTGCCATGTTGGCGAAATAGCAGGTTTTCGCCGAATCCGTTTCAGTAAAGGTAATTCGGCCGATATCCTGACGCATGACCTCAGCCTGTTTGAGGATTTTTACCGCTTCTTTGTAGTAATTCGGAATTCCAAAAGTTTTTATCCAGTCATTTCCCGTTCCTACCGGAATCATTCCAACCGTAATCTCTTCAGGAAGGCAAACTGATTGCTGAAAAATGCCATTTACAACCTCATTCAGACTTCCATCGCCACCGGCAACAATCAAATTGCGGAAACCTAGTTCAATAGCATCAATGGTCAATTGAATGATATGTTTCGGGAATTCTGAAACGGCCAATTCATATTGAAAGTCCGCTTTGGTGAGCCTTTTTAGTATCTCTGCCTGATCTTTTTTGCCTCTTCCTGATCCGGCATGAGGATTCAAAATAACAAACCACTTCTTTGTCAACGGTTTTTCCATACCTGAGAATTGAGTTGATCAACAGGCATTCAAGATAACGAAAAAAAATGATCAGTGGGAAAAACTTGTAATCAGCCAACAGATACGAAACACTGAATATTATCCAAGTAGTAATTCGGCTAATTCTTCAACCGAATCTACCGTGAAATCGGGATTACAATTGCTTAATGATTCATCAGTCCCAAATCCGTATCTTACTGCAATGCACGATATTTCGTTCTCTTTGGCGCCAATCAGGTCGTAATGAGTATCACCTACCATGACTACAGAAGCAGAGGCCGGAATGCGGTTTCTCTCCATCAGTAGTTCAATCAGTTGGCCTTTCCCGGAGTGTTTCCCGGTAGCCTCAGCGCCTTGTAAATCATCAAGGTAACGATCGAATTCAAAGTGCCGCATAATCATTTTGGCGTATTTCTCCAATTTCGAGGTAACCACATAAACGCGTTTCCCTGAAAGGTGAAGCTCTTCCAGCAACTCGCTAATCCCTTGGTATGGCTCGTTTTCGAACAAACCTTTTTCGCCAAAATAAGTCCGGAAATGCTCAACAGCCAGATTCGTATTTCGTTCGTTCATTCCAAACAGGTTTTTAAAGTTATCCTGAAGCGGTGGCCCAATAAAACGTTCGAGAATTTCGTCGCTGTAACCGTCAATTTGCATTTGCCGAAGGGCATATTTCAACGAATTGCCAATTCCCAAACGTGGATTGGTCAGGGTTCCATCAAGATCGAAAAGGATATGGGTAAATTGAGACATAAAATGAGTTTCAAGTTCTGAATTCCAGGTTTCAAGTTTGCTCTGAATTAAAAATAATCCTGGTTTATATCAAGGCTAGAATAATGTAATTTAAAAGGTTATGATTCCAATTTCTTGAAATTTGGAACTATTCTTCCTCCGGATTCAGGTTAATCCAGATGCGTTTTTTTGTCCTGCTAGCAGCTTTTGCTTTTTCTTCGAGTAAATCGTAGTCGACTTTCCGGCTTTTCACAAACTCGTTATAAGCTTCTTCTGAAGCCCATTCATCAATCACCAGAAAGATTCCGTCACCTTCGCCACTTTCGAGAACGTCAGTTCCTTGATATTCGGGCGACTTGCCAAAAAATTTCACCCATTCGCCTTTCGGATCGTAAAATTTCTCAAATTTTTCACGCTCCTTAAATTTCACTTTCAATTCCCAAATAACCTGAAACATGTTGTATCGTTTTAACGGTCAGCAAAGGTGATGAAAAATCCGGTAGATGACAAAAGGAAAACGGATTGGTTGATGTCAATAACTGAAATTTCTGAAATTTACCATCGGCCACTAAGTCCTTCTTCAAGAGCTTTTTGGTAGTTTTCCAAATTAAATTTATACAACCCAGGCGCTTTGTGGGCAACTCCCTGACGGACTTCGTCCAACCGAATCAGAATGTCGTATGCCAATATTTTTCGTTGGAAATTACGTCGGTCAAGCTCTTTCCCCAAAATGGTTTCATACAGTTTCCGAAGTTCCGACATGGTGAATTTTTCGGGAAGTAAATTGTAGCCAATCGGTTGAAATGTTAATTGCAAACGTAACGTTTCCAATGCTTTATTTAGAATCAAGTTGTGATCTAAAATTAATTTACCGATTTTATCCAGATTGACCCATTCGCAAATATCCGAAAGCTCGTCGGGCTGAGGTTGAACCTGCGAAAACTCGACCAAAGCATAAAAACCTACGGAAATAAAACGCTTATCGAACCACGATGCGGTTGGGTAGGTCAGTGGTGATAAAATCAAATCAGAAACAGCCGGATTTCGTTTGGACCGATGAGGGTCGCTAAAAACATTAAATTGCCGTAAAAATATTTCATCCAACCCGGTGCGTACTTTTAATACCCGAATCGCAGCAACTTCAATTGATTCGTCTTCATACACAAAACCGCCTGGCAATACCCATTCTCCGGTAGTTTTCATGTGTAGCACCAACACCTTTAATTGATTTGAATGGAAGCCAAATACCACACAATCCAACGAAATATGATCTAGATATTGGCGAATTTTTTCTTTTGTTTCCATTAAAATCGGTGATGTCATTTGATTCCTGAATTTTGACGACAAAGAAACAAAATTCTAACGTCAGTTCTATTTTTAAAAACATAAAACTATTAAAATCAGGATGATTATGCTAAAAAATGGGATTCTATAACGAAAACCAATAACTAAGTTTGATCAGGAAAATATTTGTTGGTGAAATGTCTTTGAGCTGAGTTATGGCAGTTCCAACTTTCGAGTTACTATCATTTTTCCAGCCAGTCCGTTCATTTCCCCACACAAAGAATATTTGCGAGCCGGGACGATACTCCCATCGAAATACCAGATTCGACCTGAACTGGTTAAAGGTGAAATCAGGATTATTAACCGAATATGCCGGTGCCTCGTTGGTTTCGGCAACTTGATAGGTATTGTTAACGAATTGTGCGTTTAGCAACTTAAACCGATCTGAGTACGAAGTTGCTCTTGGATTCGTCACTTCTTTCAGTTTTGAATATTTACCAACTGAAGCAAAAGGACTTCCGTAATACTGAATTGAAATTTCAGGAGTAATGTTGTAATCGATCCGGAAAGTGGCTCCCAATGTTTTCTGATTGAGATGAGCCAGAATGTATTTGATATCGGTACCCAAAATTTTTGTGTCCACATATTGCAAGTTGTCCATATTTTCTGAATAATTTACACTTGCTGAAAGTTTTAGCACGTTGTAAGGGATAGTTGTTACTGTAGCCTGAACAAACGAATTACGGTAATTTTCATTCCGTGCAGCCTCCTTGGTGGCATTCAAACTGATGATAAATTTTTTCGCCATATCGGTGTGAAATTCCAATGATCCTTCCCAAAGAGCAGGCAGACGCATGGCTTCTCCACCACGCAGCACCCTATTGTCGTATCCTTCATTCCTGAAATGAACAGAAGGCGATACCATCCATTGATTCAGAAATTCGAATTTAGAAGTGAGAAATAAGCCAGAATACAGATAATTCAGACCATAATCCCAGTTGTTGCTTTGATGAACAGCGGCTGAATAGGTTCGGAAAATGGAAACGGGTTTATTCACAAAATACGATACTTCGGTTTCCTGCGAAACCAGATCGGCCATTTGCATAAACCCAATGTCGTTCAAATCAAGTCCGGGTGAGCGCCAATTGAACTCGCTGGAATAACGCCATAGCCCCTTACTTCCTTTACCGATTTTTACCCGGCCACCCTGACCCGACAATTGAGTCCGGGTTGGGTCGTAATGTAGGTAATTCACATCCGGCCGTTGATAATATCTTGCCGACGACAATTGAAGATTTCGAATAGCTTCGGCACTTCCGTTAATTGCACTTCCAATGATTTTTGCGTCTAAATAAAACTCTTTTTTATTCCATTGGTGTAGCAAATCTACACCTCCGGTAAAGGCATTTTGGTTTTGAAATTCGAGATAAGGATCGTTTATAAAGCGGTTGGTTGCAGTAATAATTCCACCCAAAACGGTAGTTCCTTCATTATAATCCTGCTGGATGCGACCAACGGTATAGCTGGTCAATGGTTCAACCCGCAGATCCGTTTTTATTCCGTTAGTCGAAAGCCGCGCGTTTTCTCCTGACGTTAGGCTATGAAGAACACCAACAGCCAGTCCATTTTTGCTTTTTCCGCTAATTTTAACGGCGCTCAAAATTGAGGTATTGTCAGGGTAATCGATGTATTGATTTGCACCAAGTTCAGGATGATAAACCGGAGTGTGTCCGATTCTTCGGGTGTAAAACAGGTTTGCATCGCCCAACTCGAATTTGAAGATGTTACTTCCTTCCAAAAAGAAGGGGCGTTTCTCTTCATATAAAGTCTCGAATGCGGTAAGGTTCATCACCGACGGGTCGGATTCGACTTGTCCGAAATCGGGATTAACCGTTAAGTCGGCGGTAAAATTACTCGACAGACCAATTTTGGCATCGAGCCCGAAGTTTCCCATCATCGAATGCCCATTTTTGGCAAAAGGATTTTGTGGAACCTTATCGAAAGTTTTAAGTTTTCCCAGAGCGTAGGGCATAATTTCAATTCGTCGCGATTTTGGCAAGTCCTTAATTCCATGAAGTTCGCCAAACAGATACAACATTCCGGGACTGGTCGACGATTGTGGCTCCCAGTCGCTTTCTTCCGACAGGCGGTCAATCCAACGCCATACGTGCATCCCCCAAACCTGTTCTTTGTCTTTGCTGTATCGCAGTTGGCTGAGTGGGATTTCATACTCGGCGACCCAGGCAGAATCTTCCAGCCCGGTTTTAACGTACCAAACGGCATTCCAGTTAAAATCGGCTTCCATTGGATTGGTAAGTATCAGGTCAACTTTTTGTCCGGCAGCGGTTACCGAAAACTCAAACCCGGTACGATGATCATGATAACTATCGAAGTTAACTCCTGCCTGTTCACCAATAAGTAAATCCCTTCGTCCTCCCTTTCTTGAAATTTTCTTCGGTTCCTTGTCGAAAGCACGTATGGCCACATACAGGTTTTTGTCGTCGTATAAAATTTTAAACTGAGTTTCCTGACTTGGCTTTGCCCCTTCCTTCGGAATCCACTGGGTAAAATCGCCTGCCCATTCGCCGGTTTTCCAGCAGTCGTCATCAAGTTTCCCATCAATTACAGGCTTTGCTGTTAATAATCGGATGGTGGTATAAGTCCGGAGTGGTTTGTTATCGGTAGCTATTAAAGAGTCTTTCGGGTTGTTGTTTGCAGAGACTACTGATATCAGAAATAATGCCGCAAGAAGGCTATAAATCGATTTTAGGTTCATTGGGTTGGTTTATTAGTGCTCAAATATTGCTGAATTTATTTAGTACAGCAAGTTTTTGCAGATTTGATTTTCTGATCGTTCAACACAGACAATCGAACATCACTTTGACCCTAAAGATAATTGTAAAAAATACAGGATATTGATGTATTGATTTAATATTCAAACAATAGGATTTATAAGGAATGTGATCCTAAAGAGTCGAAGCTCAATTCATCGAAAATGTCTGAACTATTCATCCGACTTAGTCCGTTTCATGGGCTTGGGCGGTTTTATCACAATTTCGTAACGGCATTCCGGGCAGATATATGCTTCGCAGCCAGTACAGGCAAAACAGTTGCTACACGATTTGGAAAGAAGTGTTTTATCCCACGATTTTCCGCAATGGGTGCAGGTGATGAGTGAATCTGAGTCTTCCATGCCCTGTGCTTATTTTCGGGAAGAACTCAGCATTTTGATCAGTTTCACCAACCCAAACAGAATTACCTGGGTGAAAATTATAGTTGCTCCGGAAGGAATATCGGCAAAATACGAAACAAGCAATCCGATAAATGATGCCAGAAATGCAAATCCTACGGAGTAAAACATCATGCGGCCAAATTCGCGGGTCAGCACATTGGCTGTTGCTTGTGGAATGGTAAGCAATGATAAAATCAGTATAATTCCAACTACACGAATATTCAGCACAATGGTCAGCGAAATCAGGATCATCAGCAAATAATTGAACAGGTTCACTGGTAAGTTGGAAGTTCGGGCAAAATCTTCATCGAACGAAATGTAAAGAATGGTGCGGTAAAACAAGGTAAAAAATAGAATGATAATGATTGAAAGAGCCAGCATCAGCCAGATCTCGCTTGTTGAAACGGTCAGAATGCTTCCAAACAGGTAACTCATCAGATTGGGCGCGTAACCTGGCGTCATGTACACAAAAATGATCCCAATGGCCATTCCCAGCGACCACCAAATAGCTATCGACGAGTCTTCGCGAACTTTTCCTTTGCTGCTGAAAAGCTGAATACCCATTCCGGATAAAACAGCAAAAATACCTGCTCCAAAAAGCGGATTAATGCCCAAATAATAACCCATCCCAATTCCGCCAAACGAGGCATGAGTAATACCGCCACTGATGAAAACGATTCGTCGCGAAACAATGTAGGTGCCCACAATTCCGCATGAAATGGCCGCCAACAGCGATGCCATAAAGGCATTCACAAAAAAGTCGTATGAAAACAGCTCAATGATTGTGTTCATGATGATCGTGTTGGTCGTGTAATTTCAGTACGGTATGCGGAATGTTTCCGTGGGTAATAATTTGCAGCGGGCAATTGTACGAAGTCAGTTGTTCTTCAGTAATAATATTGCTTGGATGATGGTGTAAACTCCGGTTGACACACGCTATGGTTTTCACAAAAAAAGAGATGGTTCCCACATCGTGCGAAATCAGGATAATGGCCATTTGCTCGTTCAGCTCCTTCAGTTTTAGGTATAATTCTCCTTCAAAATTATTGTCAACATAGGTGCTTGGTTCGTCTAAAACCAGTAATTCAGGCTGATTCATTAATGCCCGGCACAAAAATACGCGTTGCATTTGTCCTCCCGAAAGTTCACCGATTGGCTTGTTCCGAATGCCAGAAATCCCCATTTCGGCCAGTAACGATTCGGCTTTTTCCTTTTCCTCGGTATTTTTATGAAACGACGAGAATAATGCAGAATTAGCTTTTCCGGAGCGAACGACATCGATTACTGAAATCGGAAACCGTTTATCGATTTGGTTCACCTGAGGAAGGTAGCCAATGTTGGTTTTGCTGATGTGGAGCTTCATTTCACCGGAGACGGGTTTGATCAAGCCTAGAATGGTTTTAATCAGCGTGGTTTTGCCTCCACCGTTTGGCCCAATAACGCCAATAAAGTCTCCTGAAAAAACTTCCATGGAGATATTTTCGAGTACGATGTTGTTGTCGTACCCGGCAGAGAGGTTCTTTATTTCGAGCAGTTTCTTCATTCTTGAGCTGCAATTTTTTCAGTAATATCAAGTATTTGCTTTTCCCAATTGTAGTCGAGCGGATCAATAACCATCACTTCACCATGAATCTCGCGAGCCATCTGTTGGGCAAATGCCGGATCAAATTCTTTCTGGATAAAGATAACATGTATGTTTTGCTGATGAGCCAAATCCACAATGTCTTTCATGTGTTTGGGTGAAGGTTCTTTGCCATCGAGTTCGAGCGGTATTTGTTCGAGTTTAAACTGACGGGCATAATAGGCCAGCGCCGGATGAAAAATCAGGATATTCCGGTTTTTTAGTGGGGAAAGTTTTTGTTCAATTTGTGATGATAATGAATCGATTTTCAGGATAAAGACTTCGTAATTTTTTTTAAACTCAGATGCATGTTCCGGAAAGCTTTTTGTTAATACTTTTAGTGTGTTTTGTGCAAGTGTTTTTACTTCAACCGGAGCAAGCCATACATGTGGATCGAAGGCTCCGGCATGTTCGTGCCCTTCTTGGTGGTGATCGTCTCCGGCAAGTGGTGAAATACCTTCCGAGCAATTTACAATCAATAAATCATTATTAATTTCTGCCATCTTTTCCTTCCATGCATCTTCGAAGGTGAGAAGTCCGATTTGCAACCATGCTTTTGATTTGGCCAAATCTTTCATCTGTGAAGGAAGCACTTCGTAATTATGCGGACTGCTTCCCGGTGGAACCAGCACATTGACCTGTACTAAATTGCCAGCAATTTGCTCAATAAAATATTTTTGGGGAAGGATGCTCACTGAAACCAGACTGGACATCTCTTTTGACTTTGGTTGACAAGCTAAAAGGACAATAAATAACAGATGGAGGTATTTCTTCATAGTTTATATGTGGATTCTGAAGAGCTATAAACATTTTCACCCAAAGATAGTTCGATTTCCGGATTGATGAGCTCATCTCTGGGCAATAATTGGTCCTTGAATTTTATGCTTTTTATCCTGAAAACTGACTACTGAGACTGATCACTTTTCTTCTCTTTCTTAGGTGGCACAGGATCGTATCCGTGTGTTCCCCATGGATGACATTTGGAGATTCGCTTTGTCCCCAGCCAAAAGCCTTTAAACGGGCCGTGAATCCGGATGGCCTCAATGGCATATTGCGAACAAGTTGGTTCGTGTCGGCACGACGGTGAGGTGAGTGGCGAGATGACATATTTGTAAAAATATACCGGAACCATCAGAATCCAACCCAAAAATTGTAATATGAATCTGTAAATTGCCTTCATTGCAACAAAGCTACAACTATTTAACTGCCAAAGGTTGCCGTTCTTGTGTTATTGTTTTTGAGAAGTCGGAAATCATTATTGGACTGAAGCATAGCCAGCCGATTTCAATGGAGGATTAGCCGAGACTTTGACTGCGGCAATGGTTTTGATAAAAGGAAGTGGTTCTTGCCAGAATGGCATTTTTTTCAACGAATGTTCCATTAGCCAACTGTACAATTCGTTATTGTTGAATTGTTTGCTAATGTCGTGCCCCATGTTTTTCAAGCGGGTAAACTTGATTTCAGCCTTTAATTTCTCAAGCGCTTTTACAATTACCTCTGAACGGCTTATCGGGATTGACCGGTCCGCTGTTCCGTGAAAAACCCAAGTTGGTACTTTGCTGAGCTGATTCGCCCATTTAACATCGGCACCTCCACACATGGGTGAAATGGCGGCAAAACGATCAGGCATCCGGTTGGCTAAAGCCCAGGTTCCAAAACCACCCATGCTCATTCCGATAAGATATACCCGCGAGTCATCCACTTTTAGTTTGGCTGCCACTTCATCGTAAACCGGATTATACCAGTCTTCCGAAGCCCAGTTTTTATTCCATGGGCACTGCGGAGATACGACAATGAAATCCATCTTTTTACCTTTATCGAGGTAATAGGGTAATCCGTATCGTTCTAGACTTTCCAGATTTTTCCCACTGGCATGACGACCATGCAGGTAAAAAATAACAGGCCATTTTTTATTTGGATCCTTGCCGTAATCATCAGGCAAATGTAATAGATAATTGTATTTTACTTTTTTGAGTGTTCCAGAGGCCTGGGCGCTTTTATGAAAAATGAATACTGAGAAGAGTATAAAAATTACGGGAATAATATGTTTTTTTATGTTTTTCAAGCTTCTGTTCTAATTGTTTCGTTGGTGAAGCTATGAAATTTTCAACAAACCACACAAGTTATTAACAAACATTAATAAAAACAAAGAAAGGGAAGACAACCCAAATTGGCTGTTCTTCCCCTTCAATATTTTATCAAAAATGATTGCTTATAACTAACAATCAGAGAATTAAAAGATTTACATTTTATTTAGTTCCTGATAAACCAATGCACTTGCACCCACAATTGCTGCATCGCCAGGTTTTAGCTGTGAAGGCAAAATTTGGATCTTATTTTTAAACGATGTTAACAAATGTTTCTCCATACTTTCTTTCGCTGGTTTGAAAATATAGTCGCCGGCAGCTGTTGGTCCGCCAAACAAAAAGATAGCTTCAGGACTGAGGTGATGAGCGGTATCTGCAAAACCTTGACCAAGCCATTTTCCGGTTTGTTCAAATACTTCGTTGGCTACTTTATCACCTCTTTCAGCAGCATCAAAAATCATTTTCGAATCGAGTTCGTTAAAAGATTTGTCAGCCAATAAACTGTCGGTAGCATTGTATTTCACCAACAGCTCAAAAGCGGTGCGTTTCATGCCGGGAGCCGAGCAGTATGCTTCAAAGTGACCCAGCGCACCACAACCGCACAATCTTCCGCCTGGTATTAAAGTGGTGTGACCACATTCGCCGGCAAAACCGTCGCTTCCGTATACTAATTCACCATTAACAACAATTCCGCTGCCAACACCAGTTCCAAGTGTAAACATTACAAAGTTTTTCATCCCTTTGGCCCCGCCATATATCATCTCACCAATAGTCGCAGCATTAGCATCGTTAGTCATCGAAATGGCCTTCAATTCAGGAAATTTGAGTTTAAGAAGTTTTACCAGGGGAACAATTCCTTTAAATGCCAGGTTGGCGGCATATTCAATTGTTCCGGCATAATAATTTGCGTTTGGCGCTCCTATTCCTATTCCCTGAACCTCAATTTCAGGATTTACAAGCTTAACCGTATTGATTAATTCATGGATTGCAAGAGATAAATCATCGACATAGCGATCAACATCCCCGTCAGTTCGGGTAGAAATGTTATCTTTTGCTACTACATTTCCTAATTCATCAACAACACCAATGGCAGTGTTAGTTCCGCCAATATCGACACCTATTGCTACTTTTTTCATTGAGTATATTATTAAAAAAAATGATTATCGAATTTTACTTCCTTTTAATGCAAAGAACGTGATATATGCATAACAAATTATAGGAACTAGTAATGCAGCTTTCAAACTTACAGAATCAGTTATAGCGCCCATAACCACCGGAACAACAGATCCACCAACGATCATTGTATTGATCATACCGGATGCGATTGGCATTTCGGAAGGATTAAGATCGTTAACACCCAATGTAAAAATATTGGGGAACATGATCGAATTAAAGAACCCTACTGAAAGCAAACACCACATTCCGATTTGCGGTGGCAACAGAAATCCCGCTAAAACAAGGAACATATTTGCTGCTCCGAAAATTCCCAAAGAAACGTTTGCAATACCTTTGCCCAAAAGCATCAATAAAAAATTGACAACCGCAATAATAAAGAAAATTATGCCATAAATTGGTTTCGATTCAAAAATAAACTGCCCATCTTTAACCCCAGCCGAGAAGATAAACCAACCCACGAAAAATGCGAAAACTAAAATAAACAAAGAATACCTGTATTTCAGATTTTTGGATAGCGTACCAAGTAAGACTGACCCAATAAAACGGCCGATCATATTTCCACCCCAATAAATGGCAGTTAATTTTACGGCTTCATCTTTTGCCATATCCAGCAAATTAGTCAAATAGCTACTTATCTGAGAGGCGGTGCCTACCTCCGCTCCAACATAGCAGAAAATCCCAATTGCACCTAACCAAACCTGAGGTTTTTTCAATGCTGACATGGATGCAACAGTCTCATCACCTATAATCTCAGGCAATTTAATGAATATGATTCCAATCGCAATTAAAACGACAACAGAACCAATTATAACGAATGGCATTTTAACAAAATCGGCAGCTTCCTGCGCAGAAGCTCCATTTTTAAGCGCCATTACAGCAGGAGCCAAAACCAGGATTCCAGCCAAGTAAGGGGCAATGGTGGTTGCCACCCCGTTTAAAGCCTGAGTTAAATTAAGCCGGGCAGGAGCGGTTTCTTGTGGCCCTAAAGCTACAACGTAAGGATTAGCGGCAGTTTGCAAAAATACAACCCCAGTTGCCATCACAAATATAGCTCCCAAAAATAAGGGGTACGACAAAACTGAAACAGCTGGAAAGAACAAGTAGCTACCAGTTGCAACCAAAACAAGACCGACGATGACGCCATTTTTATAGCCAATTTTCTTGATAATCATGCCGGATATAAAGCTGAAACAGAAATATGCAAAGAAAAATACGCCATTTACAAGTTGTGCAAAAAAGTTCTCCCATCCCGGATAAAGAGTTTTCAGATCAAATGCCAGTTGCACCTGATCTTTCATAGCAATGTTGAAGTTTGTAATAAATCCAAAAATGAAGAAGATGGAAGCCATAAAGGTCATTCCAATTCTGAGATTGCTGCTTGGTTGGTTTGTCATAGATTAAAGGTTAGTTTAAATAATTCAATAAGTTGTAGTTATCTAAACAAAAATAGAAATTTAACCGACTAATCCAAGGAATCATAAAATCAAGATGGACGCAAATAGCGACAACAAACATTAAATAACAATCAGTATATTAATAACTTACAAAACGCATACTATAATAAGCATAAAAAAAATGGAACATTTGTCCATAAGATTGACAAAATGTTCCATTATAAATTTTGAGCGATCAGCCGTCTATTTTCGACTGACTTTTACTTTTTTTGTCGGATCCAGATTTACATTTCGTGCGTCGGATTCGCGAATTACATTAGCGGCTATCTCAGCAAATACTTTCCCGGTTATGGAGGTTTCGTCCCAAGCGACCGGATTGCCCGAATCGCCGCCCTCACGAATTCCCTGTACAATTGGTATTTGTCCAAGCAAAGGCAATTCAAGCCGTTCTGCCAGTTTTAGGCCGCCATCCTTGCCGAAGATGTAATATTTGTTTTCAGGCAGTTCTTCAGGCGTAAACCATGCCATATTTTCAATGAGTCCGAGAACCGGAACGTCGACACCTTTTCCTTTGAACATGTTTACACCTCTGATCACATCGGCCAATGCCACATCCTGAGGAGTGGTAACAATTACGGCTCCTGAAATAGGAACGGTTTGAACCAAAGTCAGGTGAATGTCACTCGTTCCGGGAGGAAGATCGAAAAGCAGATAATCCAATGTTCCCCAATTCCCGTCGGTGATCAGTTGTTTGAGCGCATTAGACGCCATCGGTCCACGCCAAATAACTGCATCCTCGGTGTTTACGAAAAAGCCTATAGACAAGAAGCTAACGCCAAATTTGCTGATGGGCTGAATGCGCTCTTTTCCGTCGACACGGACTCCGGCGGGTTTAATATCCTCAACTCCAAACATTTTTGGGATTGATGGCCCGAAAATATCAGCATCAATCAGTCCGATTTTAGCGCCGGTTTTAGCCAATGCAATGGCCAAATTTACTGAAACGGTAGATTTTCCAACCCCACCTTTTCCTGAAGCGATAGCAATCAGGTTTTTAACTCCAGGCAAAATTGGGCGTTCCATTTGATGAATGGCTTTCGCGGTGATGTTGCCTTTTATTTCAACGTCTGAACCAAGGTGAGTCAGAATGGCTTCCTCGCAGGCCGCAATGACGGCAGCCATATTAGGGTCATCCGAACGTTGAAAAACCAGCGAAAAAGTAACTTTTTTACCGGCAACCCGAATCTCCTGAGCCATGTCGAGTGATACAACATCCTGATTACTTCCGGGGAAAGTCACATTCCGGAGTGCATCGGTAATATTTTTGGGAACAATTAATTTACGCGGTATTTCGGTCATTTTCTGTTATTTAAAGAATTATTTTTGATTTGAAAATCTTGTTGGCTCTATGTGTGTCGTAAAGTACCAAAGTGACAAAGTACCTGAGTGCCAAATTGAATATGATAACAAATTTTTACTGTTTCTGACTTTGTTACTTTGTTTCTCTGGTACTTTGAAACTTCTTTCAACAACAAACTATTCCATGTCAAGTTCAATCATTGGATTCCAGAAGTGCTTTTCAAAATCGACAATCTGGTCATCAATGACCGTAATTCCTTCAGCCTCGAGCAATTCCTGCATGATCGTCGATGGGCCGAAATGATGTTTCCCGGTGAGTAACCCGTTTCGGTTGACAACGCGATGGGCAGGAACGTATTTTTCCTGACTACCGGCATTGTTCATGGCCCAACCAACCATTCGCGACGATTGTGCAGTACCCAGATATGTTGCAATAGCTCCGTAACTTGTCACTTTTCCCGTTGGAATCAGGCGAACAACATCGTACACTTTATCGTAAAAATCGCTCATAGATGAAGTTTCAAGTTCAAAATTTCAAGTTCCATGTTGTACCATGAAGCTGAATACTTTTTTCGTTCTTCGGTATCCCGTCTTCAAGCTTTGTGTTCTACTCTTTCCCTTCCCGGCCGAAACTGCGATAAGGATCTTTTTCAATTTCAACATCAGGTTCACGAAGCGGATCCGGATGACTTAAATGAAACCCCAGATATTTGATACTCAGACCGCGATCGAGCCATTGCCGTTCGTAATAAGTTTTAATCGACAGCACTTCTTCAAGGATGGGTGAATTGTACAAATCGTCAGTTTTCCGAATAACTTCGAAATGGTTTTCTTCCACCATTGCTTCGGTGTACCTATACATAAAATTGCTGTCAGTCTTCAAGTGAATGATTCCATTCGGAACCATAAACTGCCTGTATTTCTGTATGAAATTGGTTGCAGAGAGTCGTTTTCGGGTCTTTTTCATCTGCGGATCGGAGAATGTTAGCCAGATTTCGGAAACTTCTTCCGATCCAAAAAACAACCCAATGTTTTCGATGTTGGTACGCAAAAAACCTACGTTCTTCAGTCCTTTTTCAATACCCTGCGTGGCACCAACCCACATCCTGGCGCCTTTAATATCAAGACCTATAAAATTATATTCCGGAAAATGACTGGCCAGTTGCACGGTGTATTCACCCTTTCCACATCCCAGTTCAAGTATAATCGGATTGTTGTTTCCGAAGAACGATTGGCTCCACTTTCCTTTGTACTTAAATTCTTCGGCTACTAATTTTTTATACGATATCTGAACTACGTGCTCGTAGGTATTCAGATCAGCAAATTTCGATAATTTATTCTTCCCCACTATTCTTTTGATTATTTGTTAAGTTACCCTGAACTCGTTTCAGGGTCTCATCATTCTGGAGATGCTGAAACAAGTTCAGCATGACTGGATTTAATATGTTTTCTCGATGCGGAAGCCAACATCGCGAATTCCCTGCAGCACGTTGTCGCGCATTCCCTGTTTGATCATGAATTTGTATTCTCCTTTATGCGGAAAGTAAACACTACTTTTGTATGGAATCTGGCTGTCGTGCAGGCCACCAATTCCACTTCCCCGCCATTTGCCCGAGGGATCAGCCAGCGTAAACTCAACAGTATCTGTCCTCATGACGCCGTCGGGTGAACCAATAGTCATGAAAAGATAAATGTTACTATACGCGTAAGTTCCTTTATTGCGAATGTTCACAAACAAATTATTGTTTTTTATGGTGTCGGTCAAATTAACCTTAAAAACAATAACCGAATCCTTGTTCCAACCTTTTTCGTCAATTTGGTGATAGGCTTCAAAAACCTTCTTTCGGTCACACGAAATGAGGCCTGTAATAAGGGTTAGGACAAGAAATAGTATGAAAATTTGTCTCATGATTTGGGTTTGAATTTTCTGCGGCGATTATTGCCTCTTTTTTTGTTTTCCGCGCGTTTCGGATCGTCAAAACGGGTTAACGAATCGTGGTTTGAACCATCTTCGAAACCTAATTTTTCGACAACAGGCTTGATTTCTGATTCATGAATTAACCTTGACACTACTTGACCTTTCTGGTTCGAACGGATAATTTCTTTCACACGACTAACCGGAACTTCTATCAGATTTCCTGTTTTATCGCCAACTTTGGAGTATAAGTAAATTTGTTTAAAAATATCGGCTTTGAAATATTGATAGGTTCCATTTTCGGTTTGGAGCTGAACATTTGATGACGGAAAATCTTTCTGTGCATCGATATATGTATCCACCTCGAAGTTGAGGCAGCATTTGAGTTTGCCACACTGTCCGGCCAATTTTTGCG
>JBBQXI010000007.1:0-26612 GCA_038209805.1 Bacteroidales bacterium
AATTTAACTGTTCCTAAGTTTACCTGACGCATCAGAGCCTGATAAGCTCCAAGCAACAACTGTTGTCCGGTTTGTCCTTTGGCATAGAAAGTACGGCTAACCTGAGCTCCACCGAACGAACGGTTATCGAGCAAACCGCCGTATTCGCGTGCAAATGGAACGCCCTGAGCCACACACTGGTCGATGATGTCGTTACTGACTTCGGCCAAACGGTGAACATTGGCTTCACGGGCACGGTAGTCACCACCTTTAATGGTATCGTAAAACAAACGGAACACAGAGTCTCCGTCGTTTGGATAATTCTTTGCAGCATTAATACCCCCCTGTGCAGCAATTGAGTGCGCACGACGTGGTGAATCCTGAATAGTAAAGTTTTTAACATTGAAGCCCATTTCGCCAAGTGAAGCGGCAGCCGAAGCTCCAGCCAAACCTGTACCGATAATGATTACATCCAGTTTACGTTTATTGGAAGGGTTCACCAGTTTCTGGTGATCTTTATAATTGGTCCATTTTTGAGCCAGTGGCCCTTCAGGAATCCTTGCATTTATCTTACTCATGTTTCAGTTTTTATACAATTAGAAAAACAGGTATTGTGCCAAAGCGATGACAGCGAAGCCACCACCAAGAACAATGGCAACAATGTTGCTGATACATTTCAAACGAGGCATCCATTTGGTATTGTTCCATCCGATTGTTTGGAATCCAGACCAAAATCCGTGTGAAAGATGGAAAGCAAGGGCAACCGAGCCGACTACATACAAGATTACAATTGGTAGAATTTTAAATGTTGCGTTTACCAATGAATAGGCATCTTCGCCTTTGGCCATATTCCCAAGGAATGGAAATTCAACTTCTCCAGCTTCCCAGGCAATAAAACCTTTCATTTTCATGTAGAAGTTAATGATGTGTACTGCAAGAAAAGAGGCAATAACAATACCTAATACCAACATGTTCTGCGATGCAAATTCAACTCCGGAAGTCTTTTTCCCAGAAGCATAAGCCTGTGGACCACGGGCTTTCATGTTCTGAAGTGTCAGAATCAGAGAATAAACGATGTGTAAAATAAATCCCAAAGCCAATACTGGCTCGATGATTTTGATCAAAGGGTTGGTTCCCATGAAATGTACTCCGGCATTGAACATTTGACCTTTTTCAAATCCGAACACGCCATCAAGCAGCAGAAAGGAATTCAGGAATAAATGTACAAAGAGAAATAAAATCAGGAACAAACCTGAAACACTCATCAGGAGTTTCCGTCCAATAGAGGCAGTCAGTAAATTGCTCATAAGAATAACAGATTTTTATTTTAATAATAGATTCATTTTTATTCGTGCCACAAAAGTAGAGTTATGAGGCATGACAACCAATAAAAAGCAGTGCAAATTAACTAATTTATAATGTTTCTAAGCACATAGTATATTTAAAGATATAGATGACTTTATATAATGTTTGAAATTTTGTCAACACAGAGAATGGCTATGGGTCGAAAAATATGCACATCCCTTTGCATAAACGGCATATTTGCATATTTTTGCAGCAGTTTAAAAATAGGAAAAGGTCATTCGTTATTTGGAAATTTTCGAATGACTTTTTCCTAAAAATGGTTTCATAGTTCAACGGATAGAATAGCGGTTTCCTAAACCGTAGATCCGGGTTCGATTCCCGGTGAGACTACAAATCATCATTAATTATCAGTTAGTTAATGATGATTTTGTTTTTCGTGGGTGTAAAATTTATTATCTAATCCCATGTTTTTGGATTTCGTAAATACTGTAAATTATAAGTGTTAACGGGTACAAAAAAGGATCAAACTGAAGTTTATCAGTCTGATCCTTTTTTAGTTATCATGAATTTTTGCGGAGCAAAACGTCATGGTGAGAAAACGGTGTTGTTATTTTTTTACTGATTTTTGTTCGAGCATTTTCATGAAATAACCGGCAACAACCGAACGGGCCTGGAATCCGACCTGTTTGGCATCAGTCGTTTCGTACCAGTCGGTCATCGGAACGCGTGTTGGCGATTCATTGAAACATTTGTGCAGCGGATCAATGAATTTCTGGAACGTTTCTTTATCGCTTGCCAGAGTCGCTGTCCACATAATCCAATCTGATTTGGTGTAGGTTTTCCGATTATCAAGCGGCAAACCATAAGTATTCTGTTTAGTCAGGTAATACGCAATTTCTTTTTGTGCGACATGAGGATCAAAGATGTTAAATCCCAGAATTTTATCCCAAACCAGGTTGTATTTCTGACTCCATGTTCCGGGTTGATCAAATGTCAGTCGGTAATGATCGCCGTCGTTCGCCATTTCGACCCATTTGCCTGCCATTTCTTTAGCCTGAGCTGTGTATTTTTCTGCAATGTCCATTTTATCCAATATCCCGGCTAGTTTTCCATAACTGGCAATACCCATGATGGCTTTTATCGAAAGGTTGGTATTATGGGCGAAATGACCGGCAAAGTCGTCAGTACACAGTTGGTTGTCAGGGTTTAATCCATTCTCTACCAAGTAATTGGCCCAAATGGTGAGTACATCCCAATGTTTTTCAGCGTAAGCGGCATTGCCTTCGGCCTGTGCTATGGCAGCAGCCAAAATCAACATATTTCCTGATTCTTCAACAGGCATGTCCCCGCCATATGTTTGTCCGTTTGCCAACGGATATGTGCCTACATCGTGAGCCGCAAAAGGTTTGTTCCATTTTCCACTTTCAGAAAAATAGAAAATCGGGTTCATCATTCCCTTCAGTAAATCAGGATTATAAATCAGGAACAGTGGGGCCGAAGGGTAAGTTAAGTCAACCGTTCCAACCGATCCGTTACTGAAGTTTTCTTTCGAAAGGAAAATGGTGTTGCCTTCTTTGTCTTTAAAAAGTTTGTGTGCAGCAATCGACTGACGGAAAGCCAATACGCAAAGCTCTGCATAATTTTCGCCACCGGCTTTTATCGCATCGTCCCACATCTGGTTATCGAATTGAGCACAGGTCTCAACCAACTGATCGTATTCAATATTGGCGGCTTTCAGGGCATCGTCCATAGTTACCTTTCCATCATTTTTCCACCAGGCCATCCGGTTTTCGTTGAAGTACTGAATGGAATACAGATCATCGTATCCAATCATGATTTTGCCGGTTGATCCTTTGTCAGAAACGTTGCCCAATTGCTGAGCGCAGGCCATAACAGGCATATCCGGAACCATTTTGGTAGTCATTTTTTGTTCTCCGGTCGATTCCAGAATTCCGGTAGTTGCGAAGCCCTCTTTGATTGCCTGATAGCCGCCAAGCGAGTAACTCATTTCAGGATTTTTGGCACCGCACAGGTAGAAGTATCCCCAGTCAATCCGGAGGTCGTCACCTTTTTTAGCCAGCACTGGTTGTTCGGTTGTTCCGGCCTTGAAATAGGTAAGTCCTTCAGTTTCTCCCTTTTCGATCGAAACTTCCTGCGAAATAGTATTGACTGCCCATTCCGGAGTAGCCTCGAAGTAAATCTGAACATTGTGGTCTTTTCCATCTGTCGATTTCACATCGTAACTGACGTAGCTTACGGGTCGCGAAAGTACATCCGGATTTGCTGGCAAAAGCGGTGTCATGAATTCCAGGTTCAGGTCAACAGATCCGCAAGCGAATATATATTGTGTTTTTGTGGCCGACATAGCAACTGATTTTTGAGTTGCCGTCTGTGCGAAAATTTCCTGTTTTTCGCTATCCTGATAAAGACCGAAATCGACCAATCCACCGCCGGTTTTGTTGTGGCAATGAGCTGCAATTACATTTTTGCTGCCTTTTACCAATAGCTTTTTCAATTCACCGTCCAAAGGAAGAACTGCATTGTTTTTCCAGGCGTAGCCTGTATCAACCAGTTTTTGTCCATTCAGGTAAAGTTCGAAATTGTCGTCGTGCGAATAGATCAGGTAGAGTGGGGCATCATTCATGTTTGCATCAATTGTAAATTCGCGACGTACCCAGATATCCGGAGTTTCCCATGGAGTTGCCAGATCGGGCATTCCGGAAGTGCCAAAAGCGCCTTTCCCGGCAGTCCATTTTGACGCGTTAAAATCAGGTTTTTCCCATCCATTAGCAGGTTGAGTCAAACTGTATGTGCCATCCCATGCGCCTTGATTGGCCATGGGTAGAACGGCTTTACGGGGCAATTCTTCTTTACCTAAAAAGCGGTAAACTTTTCCGTCAACGCGAATGGCGCCGATCAATCCGTGTCGTTTGCCAGTCCAGTGACGGACGACATCATCGTAAAGATTGTCGGCTTCAGACCACGCGCTGGTATAAGGATCGATGGTGACCAGCGGATATGCCGGTGCACGCATATTTTTGGTCATGGTGACTGGTGTAGTTTTCTTGGTTTCGATGCATGAAGCGAGCAGAAACAAACATAGAAGAACTAGATAAAAAGGGGATCTTGTTTTGAAAAATTGCCCTGGGTGGTTTTTACTCATGGTTAATTTATTTGGTTTATGGTTTATTTGTGATTTGTTGGCTTGTTTATCCAATCTTCTTTTTACCTATCTCGCCCGTTTAAACCGGAGCTTATTTTCGGCAGTCATTTTTTCGCAGGCATATTGAATGATCAATCGCGGCGCGGTGCCTTTGTATTTCAGGAGGAATGATTCAACTTCGGCTGGATTGATCTTCCAGGCTTCGCGCAGGAACCAACCCATTCCTTGATGAACTTCACGTTCTGGATCAGTCATTAACTTTTCTATAAAAAGGATTGAAGGCATGACTTGTCTGGTTTTCTTCATGTGTTTGATCAAGGTGACCGGCACACATCTACGTTGAAATTTGAATGGAGAATCTATCCATTGGCTGAAATCACTCATTTCAAGTATCTTTTTATCCAGAAACTTGGGTAAAATGAACATCCCTAAGGTGTCGGCGTGTGCCCAGTTGTTGATGCTGAATGAAAACCAAAGATCAATAGCTTGAAAGGTTTCAGGAGTAAACTGTTTCCAAAGGCCATCGAGCAGCAATAAACCCATCGAAATTTCTTCATACATGCCGCTCTTCAGTAATATGGGCGTGGCTTCCAAAACGGTTGGCAAGTCAAAATCGTCTCGTTTAAGCATTTCTTTCACCTTCGAATGAACCTGGGGTGCGGTTAACCCATAGCCAACAAATTCTTCCTTGAAAAATCGCTGAGATTTCTTGATCCTTTCAGCATCGGCATTTGCGATGCAGTACGATGTGATTTCGTGAACTAGTTCTGTTGTTGTCATTTGCTAGCATTTTAGTATTTTCAGTTGCCAGACTCAATTACTGGCAACTGAAAATTGAGACTTATCACTTTTTCCCTGTCAAACTTTTAATTAGGTCAACTTCCTCCTGTTTGTAAGGAGTTCCGTCGGGATGAAATATTTCATGAAACCAAAGTTTAGGCTCCGATCCATCGGCAATAGGTTCGTCCCAGGCATATTTGGTATTCGATTTCCCTGCAACCAAACCCCAGTTGATGGCGCCTATATTTTGCTCTTTCAGCATGGGCATGATGTTGGTGAACAGGCTGTTGTTGCGGCGAGCCATGTATTCGGTACAGACCATCGGACGGTTGTATTTTTTCAGTGTATCGATGGCCGCCTGATGTTTCTCAGGACCTTCGTAATTGTGGTAAGTGATGATGTCTGAATTTTCAACCTGAAATTTGTTCAGGTTTGACAAAGCCAGACTCCAAACACCTGATGACAAAGGTTGCGAAGGACGAACTTCCCAACCCCATTCAAATACTTTTTTCAGCAGAGGAAGAGACCGATCTCCATATCCGGAGTTTCCGGGTTCGTTGTACAAATCCCAGATGGCAATGCGCTTGTCTTCTTTAAAAGCGGTTAGAATGTCTTTTACATAGGCTTCCAGAGTTTTAACCAGCGTGGTGTCAGTGTAAAGTAATTCGCCCGGATCGCGTACCCAACCCGAGTTGTGTACACCAATTTTTGGTTCAGGTTGTTTCCCAGCTTTATACGTTGGGTTCCAGCAGTCGTCGAAAATACAGAAGACCGTTTTAATACCGTGTTTATTGGCAATGGTCAGGTAGGTATTCATGCGATTTTTGAATCCATCCTTATCGACTTCCCAAGCCACATGATGCAGGTACACGCGCATTACATTCATTCCGATTCCTTCAGCCCAGCCCAGTTCACGGTTGATCGTTGCAGTGTCGAACGATTCGGCCTGCCAGGTTTCCAACTGATTAATGGCAGTACTTGGATTGAAGTTGCTTCCACGGAGCCAGCCGTTTTCAGCGGCCCACTGTTTTGCCTGGACTTCGCCCCATCGTGTAGAGACGGGTTCTTTAACTTGTGGTTTTGGTTGGCAGGCAGCCAATGCTACCATGGCAAAAATGGCCATAATTAGTTGGTTCTTTCTCATTAAAATTGGTTTTTAAGTTGAACTGTAAATTTCATAACTAAAATTCATTAATCCAAAATTGATTATTATTCTCTTGAAGACAGATTGATTGGCTTCCCGTCTGAAATCCCGATACCGAAATTCGGAGTTCCGTTGGCATTCCATTTGAACGGTTGCATTCGAATATCGCATTCCTTTCCGGGATTGGTGTTTTTTCGAATGATAAATAAACCGACTTTCGGAGGACGACGAAAGCTTAGCCTGATTACCTTTCATCGTCCACGGATTTTCCATTTTGCAAATATAAAGGTGAAAAGTGTTCGGTAGGCATAATATTTTCCTTGCCAAAGCATGATAAACGAATCATCAAACGGGACTTTTGAATTGAAAGGTATATGCTCTGGTTTGTTGGCATGAATTGAGTAGAAACGGGTACCTACAAAAAGGAGCAATATGTATATAACAAATGAGTATTTCATACTGGAACAATGTAATGATTTATGAGTTAATACACCCCTCTGTCCATAAATACTCATTTAACGTTGATTTTTTTTGAATTCTATACTGGCTATATTTTATTGATCTTCATTTTTGAAAAATAGATAAATAATACAGCTGTAGTCATTTGACGTAAAACAAAGTAAACGTAGGTGATAAATGAAGCTAAATAACTCAGTTGATTATCCGAGAATTTTGTTTCTGTGTTCCTGATTTTTAAAGAAGGACTTCAATAGAGGAATTGTTAATAGATTGTTCAGAAAATCAAGCATTGATTTGATAATTGCCAATTGATATTTAATAGCTTTAAAAACGGTCAGTTAAAACATTCGATTCAACTAAAAATAACCTCAATCATGAAAAATATTCCTGTTATTGCCATCACCCGAAAAACCTTGGCGGAAGCATACGAAGCAGCTATCGTTGCACTTTACGAGCAAGGTACCCGTTTTAAAACGCAATATGACAAACCTGATGATCCTGAAAGTATGGATTGTACCATGAATATTACAATTGAAGAGCCGGAAACCGACCCGATGATTCACATGGCTTTCCCCGGAGGAATTGATGATTTGAGGGAATATGTTCTGGAATTAAAAGGGTATAAAGACCACTGGACCAAAAATATGAACGTTGAGGGCGATACCCGCTGGGAATATACTTATCATGGCCGATTGCAGAATTACGGCGTTTGGAAAGAATTGTTGAATGGGCAGTCACAGGAAACTGGCCCCTTCAAAGTTGATCAAGTTCAGTCGGTCATAGATAAACTTTCAAAACAACCCTTTACCCGACAGGCACAAATGATTACCTGGATGCCCAATATTGACTGCGATTGTTATGATCCACCATGCCTTCAATCTTTGTGGTACCGCATTCTGGAAGATGAAGATGGCGTTTACTGGCTTAACTGCAACATCCGGTTCAGGAGTAATGATGCCTGGGGGGCTAATTTTATGAACATGTTTGGATTTGTTCAGTTTAACAAGGAAGTGATTGCTGTTGGGGTGGCCGAAAAAACCGGACGAACAGTAAAACTTGGCCGATTAAACTGGCAGGCCGATTCGTTTCACATCTATGGCAAGGACCTGAAAGTTGCGAAAGAAAGACTTTTCGATCGGATTGCTGACATGCCGTTTGAAGAACGAATTCTGAATTTTAATGATGAATTTATCAGGGAGATGTACAATCAGGCCGAGGAACAGGTAATCAGAAAGATTAAGACATTCGACGAAAACCATTGATGATAGTAGGTTTGATCAGTATCGGTCAACCGTAAATTATTTGAAGATGTTAAAATATTGAAGCATGTCAATAGAACGCAACTTCACAAACTATGTGATCTAAAAATTAATATCCATGAAAAATTCAACAAAAATAGCTCTGATTTCGTTCGTTTTGGGTTTGGTTGTTATGTTTGTAGCCGATATGATTTTTCATTTCAACAATTCGGTTGAAACCCAACTGAAACGAGAAATGAATAAGACTCAAAAGAATATTGAGAACATTTTTAAATGATATTTCGTTGAAGGATTGGTTGTCAGCTAATCTTTTGAACCTTTAAAATAACCCTGAGATGAAAGTTATTGACATTATCAATCAAAGCGATAAGACCGTTTTTTCGTTTGAACTTTTGCCACCGCTCAAAGGAAACGATGCAAGTAAAATATACAAAACCGTAGAAACACTGGTCGATTTCGATCCGAAGTACATCAACATTACCACGCACCGCGATGAAATGATGTACATTGAGCTGCCCGATGGACGCATCGAAAAGCGCACGGTTCGAAAGCGTCCTGGAACTGTGGCTATTGCCGCCAGCATTCAGCACCAGTATGGTATTCCGGTGATTCCGCATATTCTGTGTGGTGGTTTTTCGAAAAGCGAAACAGAGCATGTTCTGATTGACCTGAATTTTATGGGGATCAAGAATGTGCTTGCATTGCGTGGCGACGGCAATAAAGGCGAACATGTTTTCAGACCCGATCCCAATGGACATTCGAATGCCAACCAGTTGGTAGAACAGATTGTGAACCTGCGTAATGGCAAATACCTGGAAGCTGATCTCAAGAACACTGCACCAATGGATTTTTGCATTGGAGTAGCTGGTTATCCGGAGAAGCACTTTGAGGCTCCAAATGCTGAAACCGATCTTCAATACCTGAAACAAAAAATTGATGCAGGAGCTGATTACATCGTAACACAGATGTTTTTCGACAATCAGAAATATTACGATTTTGTAGATAAATGCAGAGCCGTTGGAATTACAGTTCCTATTATTCCCGGAATCAAACCGATCAATCTGAAAAACCAATTGACTGTTTTGCCAAAACTTTTCAGTATCGATATTCCTCAGGAACTGGCTGCCGAATTAGGTAAATGCAAAACCGATGATGATGCTAAAGTTGTTGGTACTGAATGGGCCATTTTACAGTCGAAGGATTTAGTAGCCCATCAGGCGCCAAGCTTACACATTTATACCTATGGTGTTTCGGATAATACCCGCAAGATTGTTGAGGCTGTGTTTTAGAGGAAACAGGACGTAGGGAAACGAAGATACGAAAATCAGATTTTTCCAATCTGTTAATTTATGCTAATTGCCTTGAACAAAGCTCGTAAAATTCAAATTCAGACAACCCTGATTCTGAAAGAATGTGCTATCTTCGCACCCGAAAAAATATGCTCAAAATGAAAATAAATCCAGCGAGGCACATAGAACACATCGGAAAGTAAAAAACGATGTGATCTATGTGTCTTTGTGGTAAAAAAATAAGCAGATGAAAAACTTTAAGCAACTGAATATTATCGTTGGCTGGCTCACTTTCCTGGTGGCTGCAGTAACCTATTTGCTGACTATTGAACCAACCGCCAGCTTTTGGGATTGCGGTGAGTTTATAACCACTTCGTATAAATTAGAAGTTGGTCACCCACCGGGCGCACCGTTCTTTATGATCATGGGTCGACTTTTCAACCTTTTTGCAAGTAATCCCTCTCATGTTGCAATCATGGTAAATGCGATGTCGGCATTGGCCAGCGCTTTCACTATTCTTTTCCTTTTCTGGACAATTACGCATCTGGCTAAAAAATTAATTAAAGCTGATGGTGAATATACATTAGGTCAAACCATTGCTATTCTTGGCGCTGGAGTTGTTGGGGCATTAGCTTATACTTTTTCTGATACATTCTGGTTTTCGGCAGTTGAAGGCGAAGTTTACGCATCGTCGTCGCTGTTTACGGCTCTCGTGTTTTGGGCAATCCTGAAATGGGAAGATGAGGCCGATGAGCCTCGCGCTAACCGGTGGATCATTCTGATCGCCTACCTGATGGGACTATCAATCGGTGTTCACCTTTTGAACCTTTTGGCAATTCCAGCAATTGTTTTTGTTTATTATTTCAGGAAATATAAAGTTACACGCAACGGAATTCTAATCAGTTTAGCCGTTTCGTTATTGATTTTGGGAGTTGTGATGTATGGCATCATTCCGGGAGTAATTACTATTGCTACCTGGTTCGAATTACTATTTGTAAATGGCATTGGACTTCCCTTTAATACCGGTGTAATTATTTATGCCTTAGTGCTAATAGGAGCACTTGTATTTGGAATATTATATACCATTCGTAAAAAATTGGTTCTCTGGAATACGGTTTTGATCAGTGTTGTTGTAATTCTGATTGGCTATTCTTCATTTGCCATGATTGTCATCCGTTCGTCGGCGAACCCACCTATGGATCAAAACAGTCCGGACAATGTATTTGCCTTACTGGGTTATCTGAATCGCGAACAGTATGGTGATCGCCCATTGGTGTATGGTCAGTATTACAATACCCCGTTGGATAAATATGTGGACGATAAACCATATTATATTCAGAAAAACGGTAAGTATGTAGTTGCAGATATGCGACAGAAACCAGTTTTTGATTCGAATCTAAGCACTATCTTTCCTCGCATGTACAGTCGCGAAAGCGAGCACATTGAGGCGTATAAGTCATGGGCCAACATAAAAGGACGCAGGGTTTCGATTACAGATGAAGATGGTCAGGCCAAGACAATTGAGCTGCCAACTTTTGGAGAAAACTTAACCTTCTTCTTCCGGTACCAGATTGGGCACATGTATTTCCGATATTTCATGTGGAACTTTTCAGGGCGGCAGAGCGACATTCAGAGTAATGGCGAAATCACTAACGGAAACTGGATTACCGGGATTAATTTCCTCGATTCGATACGTTTAGAGGATCAAAGCACGCTTCCACAGGAGTTTAAGAATAATAAAGCACGGAATAAATATTACATGTTGCCTTTCATTCTTGGAATTATTGGTATTGTTTTCATGTATAACCGTGGCATCGAAGGAAAGAAAGATTTATGGACAGTTTTTCTTCTGTTCTTTATGACCGGATTAGCAATTGTTATTTATCTGAATCAGGCGCCTTTACAGCCACGTGAACGCGACTATGCTTATGCCGGATCGTTCTATGCGTTCACAATTTGGATCGGAATTGGCGTTTTGGGACTTTATGAGGCGCTTAAAAAATATCTTCCGGATACAACCAGCGCTGGTGTAGCCGGTGGATTGTCACTTTTATTGGTGCCAGTATTAATGGGGGCTCAAAACTGGGATGACCACGATCGATCGAACAGATATACATGTCGCGATTTTGGAGCCAATTATCTGAATACCTGCGCGCCAAATGCAGTAATTTTCACCAATGGCGATAACGATACATTCCCACTGTGGTACAATCAGGAAGTGGAAGGGGTTCGTAAAGACATCAGGGTTTGTAACCTGAGCTATTTCCAGACCGACTGGTACGTCGATCAGATGAAAAGTAAAGCGTACGAATCGGAACCATTGCCTATCACTTTTAATCACGATCAGTATGTGCAAGGCAAACGCGACGTGGTTTACCTGATGGAAGATCCTCGATTGAAAGGTTCTGTTGAATTGAAGCAAGCGCTTGATTTTGTGAAGGACGAAAATCCACGAACTAAACTTGAACAAGCAGACAATGCCGCTTACATTCCGTCTAAAAAGTTATTCATGGTGGTTGACAAAGCTGCTGTAATACGGAATAAAGTGGTTGATCCACAAGACTACGATAAAATTGTGGACACGCTAAAAATTGATCTCAGTAGTAAACATTACATCACTAAAGACGAACTGATGGTTCTTGATATGATTGCCAATAACAATTGGGAACGTCCAATTTATTTTGCAATTACCGTTGGGCGCGACAAATACATGAATCTTCAGGATTATTTCCAACTCGAAGGACTTGCATATCGATTGGTGCCGATTAAAACAACATCTGATGGCGGCATTGACATCGGAAAGGTTGATCCGAAACTGATGTATACCAATGTGATGGATAAATTCAAGTGGGGAAACATGAACGATCCGAAAGTTTACATCGACGAGAATAACGCGCGGATGATGATGAATATCCGGAATACGTTTAACCGACTGGCTGAAACTCTTGTCGCTGAAGGACAGAATGAAAAAGCTGCTCAGGTTCTCGATCGCGGTATTGAGCTGATTCCTCACAAGATAGTACCTTATAATTATTTCTCTATGATGATGGCCGAAACTTATTTCAAGGCCGGAAAGCCTGAAAAGGGAAAGGAAATCATCAACACAATCATGACTGATTATAAAGAGCAGCTTGACTATTTCTTTAAAATGAACAAGCCAATGCGAGCTTCGGTTGATGAAGAAATTCAACGGATTCTGTATTTTATGAGAGAAATTGGAAATGTTTGCAACAGAGGCAATCAGCCTGAACTTGGGAAGGAAGTGGCTAGTTCGTTTACCGGCTATCTCGACAGATATAGTTCGTTGAAATAATGAAGCGTTTTGCCCCCCGGGTTCGTTTGCCCGGTTTTATAACCTCTCTGTACACAAGTGCTGTCTGGAGGTTTCCTGAAACCGAGCAAGTTGTTTACCTTACTTTTGACGATGGGCCAATTCCGGAAGTAACGCCTTGGGTACTTGATCTTCTTCGGAAGGAAAATATCCTTGCTACGTTCTTTTGTGTAGGCGAAAATGTGATGAAATATCCTGAAATATACCGCCAGATTCTGGACGATGGACATTCAGTTGGAAATCACACATTTAACCATTGGCAAGGGCAGAAACACTTTGACAAGGATTATTTCAGAAATATTGAAAAGGCTGAAAAATACATTAATTCCAACCTTTTCAGGCCACCACACGGATGGTTAAAAGCATCGCAATACCGTGTTTTGAAAAAGAAGTTCAGGATAATCATGTGGGATTTAATTACATGTGATTACGACAACCGGTTGAAACCTGACAAAGTATTCAGGAATGTGACCGAATTTGTTCGGCCAGGTTCAATTGTAACGTTTCACGATTCAATAAAGGCAAAACCCAACATGACTGAAACTTTGCCCCGGGCAATTCGCTGGATGAAAGAACAGGGTTACCGTTTTGAAGCTATTCCATACGAAAAAGTTCGGAATGCCTAGAATTCGGAGTGCCCAGAGTACCTTCGGGCATTTTAACTTTAGGCACTCTAGCGCACTTTAGGCACTCCGAACTAATAAAAAACAAAATATAAACAGATGAACATTTTAATTGTTGGTTCAGGAGGCAGAGAGCATGCGATGGCATGGAAAATTAAACAATCGCCAAAGCTAAAGCAATTGTTTATTGCTCCAGGCAATGCAGGCACATCACTTTTAGGAACAAATATTCCAGTTGGAGTTTCTGATTTTGAAGGCTTGAAAAAAGCTGTTCTTGACAATCAGATCGACTTGGTTTTAGTTGGACCAGAAGTTCCATTGTGTGAAGGATTGCATGATTTTTTTAGTACTGACGATAGTTTAAAAGATGTCCTTTTTGTAGGTCCTTACCAATTGGGCGCTCAGCTAGAGGGAAGTAAAGATTTTGCCAAAGAATTCATGGTGCGTCATCAGATCCCAACTGCGAAATATTTGGCGGTTACTGCTGAAAACCTAAATGAAGGACTTTCGTTTCTGAAAACTCTGGATTCTCCATATGTTTTAAAAGCTGATGGATTGGCTGCCGGGAAAGGTGTTTTGATTCTGGACGACCTTCAGGAGGCTAAAGATTCGTTGAAAGAAATGCTTGAAGGGCAGTTTGGCGCAGCGAGCAGTAAGGTGGTGATCGAAGAATTCCTGAGTGGAATTGAATGTTCGGTTTTTGCTATTACTGATGGAAAAGATTATCGGATACTTCCGGTAGCAAAAGACTATAAACGCATTGGCGAAGGCGATACAGGCCTGAATACGGGCGGTATGGGTTCAATTTCTCCGGTATCTTTTGCCGATGAAGTCTTCATGAAAAAAGTAGAAGATCGTATTATTCGCCCAACCGTTCAGGGTTTGATTCAAGATCAGATTCCATACAATGGCTTTATATTTTTCGGACTGATCAGTTGCAAAGGCGAGCCGATGGTGATTGAGTACAACGTGAGAATGGGCGATCCGGAAACCGAAGCGGTTATGCTGCGGATAAAGTCTGACTTTGTCGATCTTTTGATTGGTGCAGCAGATGGAACTCTTGGCGAAAAAAATATTGAGATTGATCCGAGGACTGCGGCTGCCGTAATGCTTGTTTCTGGTGGTTATCCTGGTCCCTATGAAAAAGGAAAAGTGATTTCCGGATTGGAAAAAGTAGAAAATAGCTTTGCTTTTCATGCCGGAACGAGCTTTAAAAACGGAGAAGTTTGTACCGATGGGGGTCGCGTTTTGGCGATCAGTTCATACGGCAAAACAATGAGCGAAGCGTTGGCGTGTTCGTATAAAAATGCTCAATTAATTGGATTTGAAGGGTTGTATTACCGGAAAGATTTAGGTTTCGATTTATAGACTTGGATAGAAATATGGACAAAGGTGCCGCACTGAAACTTCTGAGTGAGTTCGGTCGAGCGTGAAGTCGCAGTATGAAAAAAACAAAGCATGTTACTTAGAACGTTAAAATCAAATCAGACTTTTCATTTCTTATTGATTCCAGTCATTGCAGCTGCATTGTGGATTAAATCGTTTATGAATCCAATGCCGTTTCCATTTTACACTGGAGAGGACTCAATGCTGCTTTATCAGCCCATAAATGCACTGATTGGTAAAAGTACGGTTGTCAGCAACGTTATTGCTTTAATATTTATTATTCTGCTGGCATTTCTGATCTTAAAGCTAAATGTTCAATACACCTTTATACGGGTCAGAACGGTTCTTCCTTCCATTCTATTTATTCTGATTACGAGTGGCTTGCATGAACTTCATGCGATGCATCCGGTATATCCTGCAGCGCTTTTCTTAATACTTACTGTCGACCGAATTTTTAACGCGTACGACAAAGAGGTTATTCATTCCAATGCCTTCGAAGCCGGAATATTTTTAGCCATTGGTTCCCTTTTCTACCTGAATCTTGTTTTTTTCTTTCCTTTTCTATGGATAGGATTTCTAATTATAAAACCGAAAGTCAACTGGCGTGAATATATATTAAGTACTCTTGGGTTTATTTTACCATGGTTGGCAGCTTTGGCCTATTATGCAGCAACCGGGCAATCGGAAGACTTAATAGGTGTGCTTAAAGAAAATATTTCATCACACCAGTCTTTCCTGGTAGGGAATCTTCCAATTCAAATTTATTTGGGTTTTCTCGGTTTTCTGACACTTCTTGCCAGTTTTCTTATTCTGTCGCAGTACGATGGTAAAAAGATTAGTTCGCGAAAATACTTTAAAGCTTTCTTCTGGATTTTCCTGATGTCGTGTATATTGATAGTTGCCAATCCAGCTGTATCACAAGATATTATCATTCTATTGGCAATCCCACTGACTTACCTCATTTCGAATTATCTAATCTACATGAAGCGGCCAGTATGGGGAGAAATATACCTTTATATTCTGGTATCTGGAGTTATTTACTTGCAGTTTATATAATCAGAACCAGTTTTTCCACTTAAAAAGGAGTACTCCCAGCAGTGATAAAGTAATTGAAATGGCAATTACAAAAACAAATGCATACTGAGAATTCTCAAGGTTGTTGGGTACATTCATTCCGTACAAACTGGCGACCAAAGTAGGTATCATCAGGATAATGGTTACCGAAGTAAGTTGCTTCATGATGACATTCAAATTATTCGAGATGATTGAGGCAAAAGCATCCATCATTCCACTCTGAATATCGCTGTAAACATTGGCCATTTCAAGAGCCTGTTTAGTTTCAATAATTACATCTTCCATCAGGTCTTCATCGTGTTCGATACCCTGCATATTGCGGCCATTACGCATTTTTGCCAGAACCATCTCGTTCGTTTTCAGCGATGTAATGAAAAAGACAAGACACTTTTCCATGTGAAGCAGACGATGCAATTCCTTGTTTTTGGTTGCATTCTCCAGATCCTTTTCAATCAGAGCCGTTTGCACGTTTATTTCTTTCAGGAATTGAAGAAACCAAACCGCTGAAATGAGAAATATACGAAGTACATAATCGAACTGATTAGTGATCGTTATTTTGTTTTCGTTGACTTGCTTGATTAAGGATGGAATTATTTCGGTGCGTCGTGAGCAAATTGTAATGATCTGATTACCTGACACAATGATTCCAAGTGGAACCGTAATAAAAGGAATACCATTGTTTTGATTGTTAAGCGGTACGCGCAGAATGATCAATACTTTATCTTCATCAACCTCAATACGAGAACGCTCATCGATGTCCAAAACGTCCATGATAAAATCACGGGGTACATCGTATGTGTTGATTAATTCTTCTACTTCTTCGTTGGTAAGTTCCTGTGAGTTGATCCAGCAGTTTGGCTGAAATGTATTCAAACGTGTAAAGGAAGTACCGGTTTCCCAATAAGTAATCATAGTTTCTCCGTTTTGTCGACAATCAGAGACTATGACGGGCTCTGACTACCGGATTAATAACTTTAACTGTGTCGAATGATAATCGTCCATTTTGGATTTATAATGAATTCGGTGCAAAGGTAACTTTTTGACTTGAATTATTTGAGTATAAAATTTACAATTTAAATGCTATGAAAATAAAGGCATTAAAAGAAGTGTCACCGATAGGCCAATAAGAATAATGACAGCTCCCCAACCAATGATGTTGTTGATTGGTTTGTTGACGTATTGCCCCATTATCTTTTTGTTGTTCACAAGCAAGATCATACATACCAGAACAACCGGTAAAAGCATTCCGTTAATCACCTGTGTCCATAATGAAATCAGGATTAATGGTGCATTTGGCAATAAAATGATTGCAGCCGAAAGAACCAGAATTCCGGTATAAAGAAAGTAGAATTCTCTGGCATCATCCCACTTTTTATCTATTCCAGCCTCAAATCCAAAAGCTTCGCAAACATAAAAAGCAGTAGCCAATGGTAATATGGTTGCCGAAAATATTGATGCAATAAAAAGACCGAAGGCAAATACCTGTGAGGCCAATTCTCCGGCTAATGGTCCTAATGCTAAAGCAGCATCTTTGGCTTCGTTAATCTGAATACCGTTTACGTGCAGTGTGGAGGCACAGGCCACCATGATGAAAAAGGCTACTGCAACAGTAGCAACACAGCCTACAACAATGTCGATTAGCGAATATTTGTATTGTTTCATGTCAAGCCCTTTTTCAATGACTGAAGATTGCATGTAGAATTGCATCCATGGCGCAATGGTGGTTCCGATAATACCGATAATCATTGCTATACTACTTGCGTTTATGGGCAATTGCGGATGAATGATTGAATGGCCAATTTCGCTCCAATGCGGTTTGCCCATCAGCGCCGAAACGACATACATCAGCAATGAAACACTGAAAAGCAGGAATATTCGTTCGGCAATTTTGTAAGTTCCTTTTACTACCAGAAGCCAGATTAGTGCACCTATTATGGGCACCGAAATGTATTTACTCACACCAAACACCTCCATACTTCCGGCGACTCCGGCAAATTCTGTGGTCGTATTTCCAATATCGGCAACAAGTAATCCGATAAAGATGAAAAATGTAATTTTCACACCGGCATTTTCGCGAATCAGGTCGGCAAGCCCTTTGCCGGTAACAATACCCATACGGGCGTTCATCTCCTGAATTACCACAAGAACAATGAACGAAGGTATAAGTGTCCATATCAGGTTATAGCCATAAATAGCGCCTGCTACTGAGTAGGTTGTAATTCCACCTGCATCGTTATCAACGCTTCCGGTGATGATTCCCGGACCAAGGATAGCCAGAAAAATAGCTATTTTCTTGAAAAGTGATTTTCTATTTTTGAACATGACCGATTACACTTATCTGTTAGTTCGACGTTTGCGGATTAAGTCTTCGATAATATCATCGATAACAACCATTCCTTTTAAAACGTTTTGGTCGTCAACTACCGGAATGGCCAGGAGATTATATTTTGAAACAATTTCTGCTACTTCATTGATTTTTTGATAGTCGACCAGATGAACAGGTGACGGTCGCATGATTTCGCTTATTCTGGTATCTGGAGCTGAAATTACCACATCGCGGATTGAGAATGTTGCAAGCAATATTTCATTTTCATCGGTAACGAAGAGGTTATATAAAGTTTCAGATTCTGGTCTTGTTCTCCTGAGTTCTTCCAAAACTTCCTCAATGGTCATATTCGGGTTGAATGACATAAATTCGTACGACATGATACTTCCAACGGTATGGTCGGGGTAGATAAGCAATTCCCTGACTTCCTGTGAAGTTTCTTCCTCCATCTCGTTCAACAAAAGCTCGATTTTTTCGTCTTCCAGACTATCAAAGATGTCTGCAACCTCATCGGCTGGCATTTTATCCAGTACGTCAGCTGCTTTTTCGATGGAAAGGCTTTCAATAATATGAACTTGGGTTTCAGGCTCAAGTTCTTCCATTACATCGGCTGCCTGCTCATCATTGAGCGAGGAAAAGACTTCAGCACTAGCCTTTTTGCCTAATTCTTCAATAATGTCGGCTAAATCTGATGGATGAAGTGTCTGTAGTTTTTTATAAGTCTTTGATAGTTTAATGTTTGAATTTGAGAAGTCAATCGCCTCAAAATCTTCCCAGTTGATGAACTTACCCGGAATACTCGACCCTACCAATGATAGCCCAGCCTTCAACGGTTTTGCAATTCCAATCCTTCTTAACAAACCTTCGGTACCAATATCCACCGCAACAGCAAAAGTTCCGTTAACAAGCGAAACCAACCGTACATCATTTACGCGTACCAGTTTACGCCCGTTTAAATCAACAATCTGCTTGTCAAGAACCGATTCGACCAGCGATAAATCGTTTGAAATTCTTTCTTCGGGCAGTTCCGTTGGATGAGAAGCAATAACTTTAATATTGCCATCAAGTTTTTCAACCTGAAATTGCTGAAAGGAAAAGAAAAACAGTTTATTATTCCTTTTTATCTTGATTCCAGTAACAGAAGGATGTCGTGTAGAAAAGTTTGCTGAATCGGATTCAACCAATAGATCTTTCACAATTCCAATGTATTTGCCATTGGAATCATAAGCTTTTATCCCGACAATCCGGCTTAAATAAAATGTGGTGATAGTGGTCATATACACCTCCTTGTTTTTTGACACAACAGGAGGCGCTCAAACATACGATTGGCTTTCCTGCTATATCAGGTTTATAAATATTATACTCGCAGGCCCTTCGTCCATTTTAAAATTGATATTGGTTTGCGCGGCAAAAGTAAAAAAAATCTTTCTTGATAGTCGGTTATCGCATTATTATTGAAGCATAAATCACATTCGGGAAGATGACGATAAGATAGTGATGTTGAATTTCTTTGAATGAAGTACAGCCGGTTGTGAAAATCACATAAAAAAACCCGCCTACGGGTGCAGGCGGGTAAAACTATTAGGTATTCTGCTCTGAGTAGAAAGCAGTCATTAATACATTACAATTCAATGGATTTACCATTGTAAAAATCAAGAATCTTAGTTCTGAAAATGTATTCGTATTTGGCCTGAAGCAAATCGCTTTGAGCCGTTGATAAGTTATTTTTGCTCTGATTGTATTCAACCGAATTAATCATTCCAACGTTAAATTTTTCCTCGGTATAACGGAATGCTTCCTTGGATGAAATCACCGCTTTTTGATTGGCAATGTATCTTTTAAAAGCTGCTATTGCATTGGTATAAGCTTGTTCAATATCTTTCCGGAGTAAATTTTTAGTACTCTGTAATTGCAACTCTGTGTTCTCCACCTGGATTTGCGAATTGCTCACCCCTGTTTTTGCCTGATAACGATTGAAAATTGGGACACTCAGAGTAAACCCAAAACCATAGCGCTCATTGCTTTTAATCTGGTCGTTAAATGCAATTTTGTTTCCGGAATAATCGGTGTATTTGTTATTGTAAAAGTTGTAGTAGTTTCCACCAAACGATAGCGAAGGCATCAAATTGCCTTTTGCAACTAACAGTTGTGCACGGGCGCTCTCCAATTTAAATTCGGCTCCTTTTACTGCTGGCCTGATTTGTACGGCATTCTTGAATACATCCATGGTATTCATTAAGCTCATATTTGCACCAATCTCGGGTAGTACAGGTTTTTCAATTTTAAAGCTTTCTGTCGAAGGCAGTTCCAATAACTGATACAATGCCAGATAGGCAAGTTGCGAGCGGTTTTGAGCATTTACAACGTTTAATTCTTCACGGGCAAATTGAGCTTCAATTTCGAGTAAACTTCCCTTAGCCAAACTGCCTGCTTCAACCAGTTTCCCGGTACGATCGATCTGTAGCTGTGTTATTTTTTGCAGATCTTCAGCAACAGTCACCAATTCGTCGGCAAAAAGTATTTCGAGGTACGAAGCTGCAATATTCAGCATCATATCGTCTTTGGCTTTTTGCATTTCTTCCAATGTGGAACGTAAATCCATGTCGGCTATTTTAACCGAGTTTTTCAGTGTAAACCCGCTCCAAAGGGTAATATTTGAACTGAGGCTACCAGAAGTCGAGTTGGAATTGATGTCCAGATAGGTATTATCGGCACCGACTGTTCGTCCAAAGTTTGTATTATTCTGGAAGTTGGCATTCAGGTTTGGCAAACGGTTATTCTTGGCCTGTCCAAGTTGATTACTGTAATATTCTGAATTCAGTACCTGTTGTTTGATTTGAATGTTGTTTTTGAGGGCATAATCAATACATTTCTGTAACGACCACGATTCCTGTGCCTGTGCGCTTGTTGTAACAACCAGCAGAATAGCGGCGGCAATAAGGCTGTATATTCGTTTCATTCGTATATTTTTAAAATTTATTTTTACTGAAAATGCTGCAAGTATTTAGCTGCAAGTATCAGGATCAAAGATAACTTATAGCTTATAACTCATAACTGTTTACGCTTTTTTCTTTTCTTCTTCTTTCACCTTCTTCGGATCAACTTTTTCACCTTTTACCTTATCCGTTTTGGTTAGCCCTTCTGTAATTTCGATGTTGATGCCATCAGAAATGCCAGTTTTCACCATTCGTTTTTCAAAGGTCTGTGGAATGGCTGTTTCAACTTCAACAAACGATGAGTCTTTTTCGAATTTAAGTAATCCTTCAGGAATAACCAGCACGCTGTCTTTTTTCTCCAAAACAATATTGGCATTTGCACTGTAACCTGCGCGGATAAACTGATTTTCTTTCAGTACCACATTGGCTTTAATCTCGAACTGAATTGCTCCATTTTCTTCTTTTCCTTTCGGTGCGATGTATTCCAGAATTGCTCCAAATTTATCTTTCTCAATGGCGCCAATTTCCAGTTCAATATTCATTCCTTCCTTGATTTTACCAACTTCGGTCTCATCAACCTTGCCTTTAAAAATCATATCCTGCATATCGGCAACCGTACAAATAGCTGTTCCGTTGTTGAAGGTGTTCGATTGAATAACCGAGTTTCCTTCTTTAATTGGTACATCAAGCACCATTCCGTTTACAGTTGAACGAACGAGTGTATTAGTAGCGGTTGATGCCTTTTTTGTTACACCGTTTTTAATTAAATCCAGATTATTTTCTGCAGCCGATAATTCTTCTTTGGATGAATCGTAGCTTACCTTGGCTTTTTTGTATTCTTCATACGAAATTACTTTTTGATCGTACAATTTTTGCTGGCGGTCGAAATCAATTTTAGCATCATCGGCACTTAATTTTGCCCGGTTTAAGCGGTTCTCAGCGTTGTTCAGGTTTACCATGTCAGGAATAATCTTGATTTTGGCTATCACCTGGTCTTTTTTCACAAAGTCGCCGGCAACGATATACAATTCATCAATAATTCCAGAAACCTGTGGTACAATTTCGATTTCTTTACGCGGAACGACAGATCCGGTAGCAACTGTTTTACGAATTATATTCGATACGAACGGATTTTTTGTTTCGTAAACATCAGGCACTTTTTTCGATTTGGTATAGAGGAAATAAATGGTACCTCCGAAAATTCCGACCAGGATTACAATTCCCAGAATTTTAAAAATTTTTCTCATGATTTAGTTTTTTATATGTTTCTGTTTCTGATTATTATTTATTAGAAAATCGTCATTAGTCATTGGGGAAATTCATTTCCATTTTCTATTGACAAATGACTTTTTTATTCGTCTCTGATTGCATCGATTGGTTTGATACTGACCGCTCTTTTGGCCGGGATGAGACCTGCAATGATTCCGGCGACAACAAGTACTGCCAGTGCGGAGAGCGCCATGGTGAGGTTTATCTCCGGATTGCGGAAGAATAATTTATCACCACCCCTCAGTAAAATCTGATTCAAAATTTCGAGTACTCCAACCCCGAGCGATAGCCCGATATAACCGGCCATTACTGTTAAGAATACGCTCTCAGCAACGATGTGTTTAATTACAGTTGCCGGTGTAGCGCCAATGGCTCGTTGAATTCCTATTTCCTGTGTTCGCTCCTTAATGATAACGAGCATGATGTTACTAACTCCGATAACTCCGGCCAACAGGGTTCCGATTCCTACGATCCAGGTGAGACCCTGAATGCCAAGGAATAAGGCATTGAACTTGACGAATTCTTTTTCGATGTTGAACGATCCGATGGCTTGTTGGTCATCAGGGGCAATTTTGTGCCGATCTTTGAGTAAGGTTTTTAATTTCTCTTCCAGATCACTTACTTTTGTTCCAGGTTTTGAGGTTACCGAGAAGAAATACACTCTGTTGCCGTAATTATATGCTTTCCGCATGGTCGAAAAAGGGATGATAATGGTTTCTTCTTTCTTGCCACCACCAATATTGATTCGGGTTTCAGCATGAATTACACCTACTACCTGAAAGTAAACTCCACTAATTTTCAGGTACTGTCCTATTGGGTTTTCATCTTTTCCAAACATAACTTCAACAACCCGTTCGCCAATATTGCAAACCTTTCGTTCCTGAAGCATATCTATATCATTAATTAAACGTCCCTTGGCGGGAGTCCACCGGTCGATTTTAAAATAATCAGGATAATCGCCAAATACGCTAAATGATCCGGCGCGTTCACCACGAATGGTATTATTTCCAGCTTGTTGATCTCCAAACAAACGGGGTGATAAGTATTCCACCTCTTTTATGTTGTCGCGAATGTATTGCATGTCGCTGGTTTCATAATTCCAGCGGCGTCCACGTTGAAATCCTTCGTATGGGACACTGGTTCTTTCGGTCCAGAAGAATGCCGAGTTAGTTGCAAAAGCCCTGACCCCATCCAGAACACCATTTTCGAGTGCTTTCCCGGCACCAGACATCACAATCAACATGAAAATCCCCCAGAAAACACCAAAGGCAGTCATAAAGCTTCGCATCCGGTTTTTCTTCAGAGCACTAATTATCTCACTCCATAAATCTAAATCAAACATGATATTGCCTCCTCTTATTATTCGTCGCGCAAGGCAACAATCGGTTTAATACTGGCAGCCCTTTTAGCTGGAATATATCCGGCGATTGCACCGGCAACAATCAGAAGCAATGTCGAATAAATTGCGATGTTAATGTCAACAGTTGGATTCAGGAATATGGTTTCGCTCTGATCAGTCGCTGGTCCGGCGGATTGCATCATGAAATAGTTGATCATCTCCATGAGTCCAGTTCCCAATACCAAACCAATATACCCCGCTATTGTAGTTATCATGATTGATTCGAGCAAAATCAGACCAATCACTGAAGACGGACTTGCCCCGATGGCTTTTCGGATTCCAATTTCTTTGGTACGTTCTTTTACCACAATAAGCATGATGTTGCTAACACCGACGATTCCGGCAATTAAAGTTCCGATACCAATTATCCAGATAAAGATTTTAATAGCCTGAAAGATTTTCATGGTCTGGATATAGTTTTCCAACTTATTGTATAAGCCTATTGCACCTTCGTCTTTTGGATCAAATTTATGTTGTTTGCCCAACGCATTTCTGATTTGTTCTTCGATGGCCTGGCTTTCTTCAAGAGTAGTAGCGTTTATTGTAAGTGCCAAGTTGTGAAGCTTATTCGAACCACTAAAAATCATTTGTGCAGTTGAAAGAGGCATATATGCATTCCTATTTCTGGTCGATCCGGGTTCGGTGCAAATACCTACTACCTTGAATGGCACCATATTTACATTCACATACTCGCCTAATGCAACTGAATCCTTGAATAGAGCAGTCTTAATATCAGATCCAATGACTACCACTTTTCTTTTTTGGATTATATCCAGCTCATTTATGAACCGGCCTTCATTCAGAATAAGGTTTTCAACGTCCTTTAATGCAGGCTGACAGGTGATCGTGGTGTATTCGCCCGATTCCTTTAAATATGAATAGCGGGTATTACCCATAAAATAGCGGCCCGATGATACTCCAACTCCAGGAACTTTTTGCACAATTTCCTGATCGTCATTATGAAATTGGATTGGACGTCCACTTTTCATTCCTTCATAAGGTATAGTAGTTTCGCCACGCCAAATCCACATGGCATTTACTGCATCGTTCATGAAATTGGCAGCAACACCGTTACTCAAACCGTTCCCGGAGCCCAGCAAAATCATCAGCATGAAAATTCCCCAGGCCACAGAAAAGCCGGTGAGGAAAGTCCGCATCTTATTTTTTTTGATGGTGGCAAAAATTTCCTGCCATTTGTCGATATCAAACATAGCTTGGAATTTGAGCGGCTTCTAGCCCACGTGTGTATTCTTTCTGAAACTGTTTCAGTTCGCCGTTCCGGATGATTTCGTGAATCAACCCATCCTTGAGTCGGATAATCTGGTTGGTCATTGCGGCAATATCGTGTTCGTGGGTAACAATGATTACTGTGATGCCGTCATCATTCACCTTTTTCAAGATATCCATTACTTCGTATGAAGTCGCTGAATCCAATGCACCGGTTGGTTCGTCGGCCAGAATAATTTTTGGTTGAGAAATAAGTGCCCGGGCAATGGCCACACGTTGTTTCTGACCTCCTGACATTTCGTTTGGCATGTGGGTAGCCCAATCTTTTAAACCCAGTTTTTCAAGATACTCCATGGCAATCTGGTTGCGTTTTTTGCGTGGTACGCCTTTGTAATAAAGCGGTAGAGCCACATTCTCCATGGCGTTTTTAAACGAAATCAGGTTAAACGACTGGAATATAAAACCGACAAGATCGTTACGATATTGAGCAGCTTTTTTTTCACTCATGTTTTGGATCAGGTTGCCCGATAAGTGATAAGTTCCACTATCGTAATTGTCAAGCATACCTAAAATGTTCAGAAGAGTTGATTTTCCGGAACCGGAAGAACCCATGATGGAAACAAAGTCACCCTGTTCGATGTGAAGGTCTATGCCTTTCAGAACATGGAGACTGTTGCTTCCCATTACATAGGATTTGTTAATGTTGTTTAATCTAATCATGGCTTTGCTTTCTGTTAGTTTTCTAATGTCAAAATTCTGAAATCCTGTTGGCTTTGTTCTACTTTTTTCGATGAATGGCCGATTTTTTCCTGTAAATCGATTAAATCATCAGTTTTACTCAATTTAATATGGCTTCAATGCTTGGGTAAAGGCCTGATTTGCGAATCAGCATTCTGTTTCTGCTCTTTGTTTACAATGTAATAGGACGGCTAGCTATGCGATTCGTTACAAGAATTAACATTTTTTGGTAAAAAAATCCTTCCCATCTTGACCCTCTGGCTGCGATGAACGGATTTAAGTGTTTAAATAAGTGATATTTAATTGTGTTATTTACCAACCCAAGAAATGCATACCCAAGCCAGCAATCAAAATAACAAGGCCCGCAATCAGGTGCATGTATTTTTCTTTGGATTTAAATTTCAGGAAGGAAGAGCCCACATGTCCCAGATAAACAATGAGCATCATTGTGGCAATTGTAGTAATTCCGAAGAAAAGGGCAACCGATGCAATTCCGGTTGAACTCCTTTGTACCGCCGGAATAAACAACATTGGAATTAAAACTTCACAGGGACCAAAGACAAAAATAATAAACAAAACCCAGGGAGTTAATTTCGTTTCATCTACCTTATCTTCCAATCCGTGACTAACCTGATGCTTAATTTCACGAAGATTTTTGGGTATCAAAAAATTTGGCAAATGATGATGCCCGCCATTTTTCAGAAATTTATAAAAGCCATAAATCGAATAGGCCAGGCCAAAGGCAATCAGAAGCAATGCAACAATATCACCTCTAAATTCCTCGACAAACGTGAGTTTATTTAAGCTGATCCCTAAAGCAATTCCAACAAGTCCGATTACTACAGAACCTCCCACGTGTCCAACTCCTGAAATAAAAGTGATCCACATGGTCTTTGGCACACTCCAGTTTCTGGCTTTGCTCAAC
>JBBQXI010000008.1:0-25491 GCA_038209805.1 Bacteroidales bacterium
GATGCTTAATCTCGCTTTCGGTTTCTTTAATGACAATGATTTTTGGAAGTGCCATAAATATGTATTTATAATATAGTCCAATAATAACAAAAAAAATCCAATTATGCAAATTGGACTATATTATATTTACATTTGGTATAAAACCAAGGAAAAAGTAAAAGGGAAAAAGTAAAAAGACCGGATAATCCGCTCCCTGAGCGCGAAGCAGTCGAAGGGAGCTTGCCAACTTGAAATTTTTTTAGCCCAGTTTGCTGATTTTTTCGAGCTTGTGAATATCCAGAATCCGGATTTTGCGGCCATCAATAGCAATTACTTTTTCGCCGGCAAAGGTCGATAGCGTGCGGATAGCATTAGATGTGGTCATGTTCGACAGGTTGGCAATATCTTCGCGCGACAGGTAAACTTTCAAGGTAGCACCATCGTTTTCCCATCCATATTTTTCTTTCAGGAGAAGCAACGATTCAGCCAGACGACCACGGATATGTTTTTGGGTAAGAGTAACTGTCCGCATATTGGAGAATCCAAGTTCACGAGCCAGTTTTTGAATCAGCTTAATAGAAAAATGCGGATTGTTGAGTAAGTTGTTGTTAAGATATTCGTGAGAAATCACACCAACCGTTGAGTCTTCAAGGGTAATAGCCGAACCAATGTGAAGTTCATCAACCAGTAAAGCACGGTATCCAATCAATCCAAGAGGTTTTGCCATTCGGATGATTTGTTCCCGACCACCAACACCTTCTTTGTAAATAATAACTTTTCCATCGACAAGGAACAAAAATGCCGATGGTTTTTCGCCTTCCTTGAAAATGAATTCATTCTTCTTGTAATATACCAAAGTGATGTGATTCTGTAGATCCTCTTTTTCTTCAGTAGTAAGCGAGCTGAAAATAGATTTTGGATTTTCAAAGACGTCCTTCATTCCCAATTCATGACTCAACATAGAAATAAAATTTACATGTTTTGCAGCATCAAAGTTAAATAAATTTGTCAAACAAGAAAATTTAGACCATTTATTTTCCTTCTCCAGTCAAAGCAATGTTAGTCTTATTTTTTCGATTGAAAAATGGAGAAAAATCATGAATATCTTGCAACTAATGGCATTCGACGACCGAACCCAAAAGCTTTGGAACTGATTCTCAGAATAGGAGGTGCCTGAAAGCGTTTGTATTCATTTGTATTCACCATTTTAATTGTTCTCAAAACTGTCAATTCGTCGAACCCTTTGGCAATTATTTCATCAGGAGAAAGATTGAGTTCAATGTAATCGAATAAAATCTGATCCAGAATATCGTAATCAGGTAACGAATCGGAGTCTTTCTGATCTGGACGAAGCTCGGCCGATGGTGGTTTCTGAATGGTGTTGATCGGAATAATTTCGAGATCGCGGTTTATCCAGTTTGCTATTTTGAAAACATCTGTTTTGTAAACGTCGCCCAAAACAGACAAGCCACCATTCATGTCGCCATAAAGCGTTCCGTAGCCCACAGCACATTCACTTTTATTGGTGGTGTTTAGCAGGATATTACCAAATTTGTTGGAGAGTGCCATCAGCAATATTCCACGGGTCCGGGCCTGAATGTTCTCTTCGGTAATGTCGCTTCGGAGGTTGGCAAATACATCCGAAAGGCTTTGTTCAAAACTATCGACCATGGGCTGAATCGGAATAATTTCATATTGAATGTCCAGATTGTGGGCTAGCTGCAGGGCATCGTCAATGCTGTGGTCCGACGAATAGCGCGAAGGCATCAGCAAAACGCGCACGTTTTCTTTTCCCAGTGCACGAACCGCCAAAACCAGAACCAGGGCAGAGTCAATTCCTCCGGATAAACCCAAAGTTGCTTTTTTGAAGCCCATCTTGGTGAAATAATCGCGGATTCCCAACACAAGAGCATGGTATATCTTTTCGATGTAATCGGTTTTGGGCTGAAGGTTTTGAGCGGAAACTTCAGTATCAATAATCCGAAAATCTTCTTCAAAGTAGTTCAGTTCTTCCTGAATTTCGCCTTTTTTATTGAGGTAAACCGAACCCCCATCAAAAATCAGTTCGGTATGAGCGCCAACCTGATTGGCATACACAATGGGCAACTGGTATTTGATTGCATTTTTAATCAGGATATTTTTTCTTGAGTTTTCCTGGTTGAATGAAAAGGGCGATGCTGAAATATTAATAACCAGATCAGGGTTTAAAGCTGATAATTCTTTAAGCGGAGAAAGTTGATATAGTTTTTCTCTTCCGAATTCATTCTGGGTTTCCTGCTCATCCCAAAGATCCTCGCAGATCGTAATAGCAATTTTCTTTCCACCAAAATCGAAAACTGAAAAGGTTTTATTCGGCTCAAAATGACGGTACTCATCGAAAATATCGTAGGTGGGAAGCAACGATTTATTCACCACATGCTGAATGACCCCATCGTACATGAAAAAGGCTGAATTAAAAAGCTTTTTACCCTGTGGTTCAGGATTGATGCGCGGTCCGCCAACAATGGCGGCGATTCCGTTGCAATGGGCGGCGATCTGATTCAGAGCTTCCTCCGATTGTTCAATAAATTCTTTTCGTTCAAGTAAATCGTGAGGATAATAACCCGTAACCGATAGCTCCGTGAATACAACCAACTCGGCACCTTCAGCTTTCGATTTTTGGATATTTTCTATAATTTTCGATGTGTTTCTTTCGAAATTCCCAATGTGGTAGTTTAACTGTGCAATAGCAATCTTCATAATTATACTCCTTAAAAAATCAGGCCTATTTTTAGTTTCAGCGAGTTGATAATGGTTTTGTCGGAGAACGCATTGTCGGTTGTTACGTCCATTAATCCGTTTTGGAAAATCAGTCCAGTGGTTACCGAGTTGCTTCCATTAAGTTCGTAATCGAAACCTATACCAATGTTCATCGCCAGGTTGAGTAGATTAACTTCGTCACTTATGTTTGCTTTATTTAGCTTACCATCGTTGCTAGTGCCCTTCGAAGCAATATTTACCATGGTTGAGAATCCCAATAATCCCCAGTATTTTACCCCGTTGAATTGATCCGTTCTGAGCTTAATATTTAATGGTACTTCAACGTATCGGATTTGATATTTAACTTTTGTTATTAATGACGAAAAGGTTGTTCCAGCGAAAGTGGGAGCAGTGCTGGAATGATACGAAATTTCACCCCCGGTATTTGAAATCTGAATACCGGTTGAAAAGGAATATCGCTCATCTTCCGAAAAATAGAAATCTCCATTTAACCCAAAATCATATCCAAGTATCGATTTCCCATTTTCAGTACTCGAATTACTTGTTCGCATCCAGTTCACTGATGGATCTCCAACAAATGACAGTCTGATGTTATACTGACTATATCCGGTAATGACTGTGGCAATTAAAAAACATGATAAAATAAAGCGTTTCATCGTTTATCATTTAATTTGCGGTATGTAAAAATAAACTGTTCTGCGGAAATTTTTGTTAAAACCGCGTCTCGATTCTGAATATATAACGTAAGATTGACTTAGTTTTGTCTGGCACAAATCTCGAATTTTATATTCAAAACAACAATAAAAAAGCGAGTTGTACGTAAATACCCTAAAATGATTGAAATGAAACGTATTGTTTTCTCTTTTTGCGTGATAATGTTGCTGGCTTCATGTAGCCGAAATCCACAAAAAATAAATGTATCAAATGTTTCGATTAACCTGAAAATAAAGCATTTTGATATTACCTTACTCAAGCTGAGGCAAGACCAAATGCAGGCTGCAATACCTGCTCTTAAAAGCGCGTATGGTGAATTCTTTGATATTTTCACTTACCGAATGATTGCAGTCGGTGGCATTGAGCAGCCCAATTTTCCGGAGTTGCTTTATTCATTTGTTTCGGACTCGCTTATCCGGAAGCTAGAAACAAACGTTGGACTAAAAGTTGATACTATTCAATTTCGAAAAGAATTGGAAACTGCATTTAAGCATTACAAATATTATTTTCCGGAGAAGGAGATACCAACGGTTTATACCTGTATTTCGGGATTTAACCAGTCAGTCGTAATTTCACAAAAACTTATTGGGGTTAGTTTGGATAAATATATGGGAGCTGACAGTCCCTTTTATGAACAGTTGGGTTTGCCTGCATACAAGCGAAAAAACATGCGTCCTGAAAAAATGGTTCCTGATATGATGCAAGCCTGGGCTGACGCTGAGTGGCCAAAATCGGAAAAAGACAATAGTTTGTTAAGCCAGATGATACAGCAGGGAAAGGTACTGTATTTTATGGATGCGATGTTACCTGATTTGAATGACACGCTGGAAATTGGATTCACTGAGAAACAATTGGATTTTTGCCGGAAGAACGAGGCCAAAATGTGGACTTATTTGGCTGAACACAAAATGCTTTTTAATACTGATCGGATGAGCATCAAACGTTTCATTGACGACGGACCGTACACCGCGGTATTTTCAGAGCAGTCGCCCGCCCGAACAGGCGTTTGGATTGGATGGCAAATCGTTCGCTCGTATATGAAACAGAACAATGACCTTAAACTGGCAGATTTGATGAATAACACCGATTACCAGTCGATTTTAAATCAATCGGGATATCGGCCATAAAAAGTTCCAAATTTCAGGTTCCAAATTCCAAATTGCCTTCGACTGCTTCGCGCTCAGGTAACGGTGCGCTGTTGATCGGAGCAACGCTCACTGAGCCTGTCGAAGTGAGGATTCAATCCCAACAAAAAGCCCCTTTTCGGAGGCTTTCTGTATCTTTTATCGATAGGATTAATCCATGTTTTTAATTTTCACATTGCGATACCATACGTCATCGCCATGATCCTGGAATCCAATAAAACCTTCCTTGGCAACATCGGCCCAATCTTTATTGTATTCAGGGAATTTGCTGGCAGCAACCAATTTTTTCCAATCGTCTGTCCATAAATGGAATTCTACTACCTTTTCTCCATTTTGTTTGTAAACAACAGTACCTTTAAAACAAATGATTTCAATTGAATTCCATTCACCAAAAGGTTTGGAATTTTGTGGTATTGCGGGGATTAGGTCATATAGTGAACCAGCCTGACGGTTTCCATCTTTGCCCAATTGAGCATCAGGATGATTTGCATTGTCAAGCACCTGCATTTCAGGAGCAGTTTTCCAGATCGGCCAATCCTTAACTTCCTGAGCGAGGTAAAAAATTCCAGAGTTGCCACCTTTCGAAATTTTCCAATCAAGTTTCAAGTCGAAATTCTTGAATTTTTTATCAAAGATGATATCACCACCATCAACTGCACCCGCTTCACCGGTTCCGGTACCTACACAATGCAAGGTGCCATCAACGACTTGCCAACCCTTCGGAAATTCAGTTTTGTTGTATCCCCTCCATCCTGTAGAAGTTGTCCCGTCAAACAATAACTGCCAGCCATTGCTGGTTTCTTCGGCCGATAATTTATTTAGTTCTGGAGCGGCTTCGGTTTTTTCTACCTGCGCCGATTTTTCGCCAGTTTTTTTCTGGCCACTTTGGCATGATACAGCAAAAACAATGCTGCCTACCAGTAGAAGTGAATAGATTTTTCTCATGAGTAATTAATTTTTGTTTATTAAAAATTTAATGTGGTTTTCAGTTACAATTGACAAAGCTAATAAAAAATGGAGTGAAATATAAATAGGGTTTTACCTGTTCCGAAAAAAAGAAGCCAACTTATTCCTTCTCGTTCATTCGAAAACAAGATCTGAGGTATTTCCTCTAGTATAGATTACTCTGATATGTTGCCAATTCGTTAAGCCTTGGAAATGATGAATAAGAAGTGAATTTCTTTTTTTAATTTCGGTGAGTTTTATTTTCATAATTCTTAATAACATTAAGGATTAAAACTCGTACCCAATAAACGTAATCATTTACTATTCCCAATCGGCAGGTAAACTGTGGTGATATCGTTTAGGACGAACATATTGTTACAAAAGTTATTATTATCTATTTTGAAAAATATACATATGAATCAGACGAAAGCAAAAAGGATTGGTATTTTAACTGCCGGGGGCGACTGTCCCGGATTAAATGCTGCTATTAGGGGTGTTGGAAAGACTGCCATTGTTGAATATGGCATGGAGGTGATTGGATTTTCGTCGGGTTATACTGGCTTGATTCATAAGCAATACGTGCAACTCAAGGAGAAAGACTTGTCGGGTATTTTGACGCTGGGAGGTACAATAATTGGTACATCGCGCGAAAAACCGTTTAAGATTGTGACTGAAGAAGACAACGATAAACCTGCGTTAATCAAACAAAATTATCACGATCTTGGATTGGATGGTTTGGTTTGTATTGGCGGTAATGGCACAATGAAAACGGCTCATTTGCTTTCAAAAATTGGATTAAATGTGATTGGTATTCCGAAGACCATTGATAACGATGTTTGGGGAACTGATCTGACTTTTGGATTCGATTCGGCTGTGAATATTGCTACTGAAGCAGTAGATCGATTGCATAGCACTGCCAACTCACATGGTCGGGTGATGATTGTTGAAGTCATGGGTCATAATGCCGGCTGGATTGCGCTTTATGCCGGAATGGCTGGTGGTGGTGATATTATTCTTATTCCTGAGATCGACTATTCGATCGATAAGGTTTGTAACAAGATTCAGGAACGCTACGACAATCACAAACCATATTCTATTGTTGTCGTTGCGGAAGGAATTAATCACCCGAAGACGATGTCAGCCGCCAGATATTTATCTGAATCAATTCAGTCCCGGGTTGATGTGGAGGCTCGCGAAACGGTTTTGGGTTACACACAGCGCGGTGGAAGTCCTTCGCCAATGGATCGTATTTTGGCGACGCGATATGGAGCCTATGCTGCTCAGTGTATTGCAGAAGGAAATTTTGGAACTATGGTTGCTTTGATCAACAACGAACTGACTACTGTTCCTCTTGAAGAAGTTGGAGGTAAAATGCGTTTAGTTAGTCCAGATAATCCGTTAGTTACAAAATGTAGGAATATGGGTGTTTCGTTTGGCGACGAATAAGAATTTCAGAAAAGCTTTAGATTAAAAGACGGGAGGTTCAATCGAGCTTCCCGTCTTTTGTATTTTCCGGTAACCTATAATTTACTTTCCAAGTGATACTATAAAAGTAGTCAATGAAAGTCCGGGTGCATCGTAGTTAATTGACTGATTTTCTATTTCAGGAGTCTGAATATTTGTACAGTTTTCGGAAGAACTTGTTCTATATCCAGACATTCCTTTTCCTGAAATCCTCAACGATTTTAAATTCAGGCTGAACGGTTTAAGTTGATCCGATTTGTTTAGAATTGCTACAATCAGTTCTGTCTTTTCAGGATTCATTGCAGCAAGAGCTTTATCATCTCCGGTTTCAATTATTGAATAACCTTGTTTTATAAAGCGAGTAATTTGCATTCGCACGTAAAAATTCTTTACGATTTGATATTCCTGAGAATTGAAATTACAACGGATCAAACACCAAACCTCATTGCGTTCTTCCATCAATTGCCAGTCGAGCCAGGCCTGAGGTTTCATATAGCGCATGTCGTCGAATAGCTTTTGTGCCAGAAAGAGGTTCGATTCGAAGCTTGTTTTACTGTTTCCGCTCGGGCCGGTTTCCGATTGCCAAAATGGTTTTCCGATTGATTTTGTCAAATGGTATGCTTCTGTTCGCTCGGCGTTTGTTCCGGAGTAAGTGTGCGTATTTAATTGACCAACTTTATCCAGAATATCATCTGCCTTTTGATAAGCCTTCAGAACTTTTATTGTTGAGGCAATATTGGTTTCGTCGGAGGCTGAAAGCATCGTTTTAAGTCGGGAAGCTGCCAGTTTGGGAGCTAAAATCCGGATGATTTTCATTTGAGTTTCAGGCGTAAAATGGCAACCTTCCTGACTTCCCAAATTGTACCAGTAATTCGATGTTGATTCGTTAAAAGGTTCCAGCGTTTTGAAATCAATACCATATTGCTGCTTGTAGTGCTTGCAAATGTCGAGCAGGTAATCGCAAAAGGCTTCGTAAAATTCAGGTTTCAGATTGTCCTGCATGGGATCAATATTTCCGCTGGCACAACCACTGTATGTCATCCAGTAGGGTGGCGAATTCGAAAAAGCCTCGAAAACGGCATCCGGTCTTTTTGCTTTTATTTTCAGCATCAAGGTTCGCTGGCCTTTATCTGCATTCCAATTGTATGGAACATCAACCGAGGATTTAAAACCTTCCATTTCGGCACGCTTTCCCTTGCCTTTTACCATATGTCCGTCAAAATGTGATGGATCGTCACCACCGCCAATGTTGTAGCGGAAAATATTCATATTCAGCTTATCCGGAGATGTAATCAAATCAACAATGCTATCGATTTTTGCTTCATTCCAGTTTCCCACCTGAGCTGCCCACCAACACAACGAACTACCCCAACCTTCAATCTTTTGATAAGTCTGGTCTGGATCAATGCTTATTTGTGTTGCAGTTTGGGCTTCAGCTTGTCCGAAACAGCCATCGCTGCTCGCAATTACTGAGAGGAAAATCAGGATTGGAATGAAATATTTCATGCGTTGGTCTTTTTATTTGCTTTTCGGAACAACCAACCGATCGCCGGTTCCCTGAATCATGATGCGTTCCCATTCTTTTCCGTAGCCAGGTTGAGCAGGCATTTTTGGAATGTTTTTGCCATTCCCATTGTCGAGTAATTTGCGGCTGTCCGAATTTTTAACATTCCCATCCACGTATTTCATAAACAGATACTGGTAAAACACTTTCCAGTCGGCAACCAGCTTGTTGCCGGTGTAACCCGAATAACTGGTCAGATAATCGGTTGCTGATTCAGGATTTTGTTTGTAGAGTTCTAATGTTTGTTGATCGGTTACTTTCACTTCGTTCGCAAACTGTGTTTCAAGTTGCGACTGGTATTTTTCAACTTCGGGATGGATGAGGTTGTAGCGCGAATAAGCCCAGTTGTTTACCTGATTGAATGTCCAGAAAGCCGAAGTTTCCGACCAGGTAATCATCGAGCCATTGCCAAGGGCATAACTCTCCGGAACTTTTTTGATTCCGCAATACATTGGGGCATATACGCAGCCGTCGGTATCGTCGACACCAAACCAGAAAATGCCGCCAATGGGAGCGGGCAGCCAACTGCGCGACTGTGCCACAAAGCTGTAGCCGGTTTGCTGTGTGGCAATGGCTCGTTCGCAAAGGTACTCAACGCTGTCAACTTCAAATTCCATGGGGCGCCAGCGGTAAGGCGATTTGAACGATCCGGCTCCCGGATCGTTGCGCATATCCATCGGAGTGTTTTCGTAATGGTCGCGCATGGCAGCCATCACTTGTTGGAGTGTAACTGGTGAATCGGGTTTTACCCACAGTGGCATTCGGTTCGAAATGTATCCGTTTGGATTTGCACTTTGATCCATCATTTTAGCATCGCGATTGAATTTTCCCATCGCATAATTGGTATAGTCCTGACTTTCGCGAATTTCTTTATTGATTTTCCGGAAGAACGACCAAACGCGGGCATCGCAGAAACGGGCGCCTCCAAATTTCACCGGATTGTAAACATCTGAAAAGCTGAATGATTCGTCGGTTCCTTTGTAGAATCCATGCTTTTTGGCAAAGCTGATTACATCCGGAGAATGAAAAGTTGTTTGTTTTGAGTCGTTCCAATTGTTGACCTTCTGAAACGGGAAAGTGGTGATTCGTGCTTGGTTGGCATGTCCGCTTACATATCCGTCGGGAATTTGGCGAGCGACCCAAACAGCACCTTTTTCGTATTTTCCTTTGCCGATCAGTTCCAGAATCCAGGCTTCGTTAGCGTCTGAAATGGAAAATGATTCTCCAGAGGTTGCATAGCCATACTGAGCCACCAGTTCAGTCATTACCTGAATCATTTCGCGGGCTGTTTTCGAGCGCTGAAGTCCGATACGCATCAGGGAGCCGTAATCCAAAATGGCTCCGGGCTGCGATTTCATCGAATCTAATCCTCCCCAGGTGGTTTCGCCAATGGCCACCTGATTTTCATTCATGAACTGTATGACTGAAAACGTATGGGCAACTTCAGGAATAGTACCGAGCAGTTTGCCGTTTTCGTAATGATAAACTTCGCACAAATCGCCGGGTTTATGGTCGGCTGATGGATAAAAACCAAGGGTTCCATATCGCGTATGCGAGTCGGCTGCATAGGTTATCATTACTGAGTGATCGGCAGTAGCTCCTTTAGTAACGATTAGGTTAGTACACCCAAAAACGTTGGCGATGCCTGAGCTAATGAGCAAAATCAGGCTAAGTGTAAGGATACGATTTATCATGGATTATTAGGGTTTATCAATTTTTGTAAATGTAGGGAAATTGCATTCCCTTAAAAAATGATGAATGCTCTTTTTTGAGAATTTGAATGATAAAGACAAAAGGCTATTCCCGATGAAGGAACAGCCCATGCTTAAATCTGTTTATTCTTAGAAACTCGTTAATCAGATAATTACCGTCATTATTGAATGTGGCAAACTTGTAACAGCAGCAGCTTTACCTGCTATCCATAATTTGTAAGGTAATTTGTTATCAGACAAATTAAGAACGACCACAACCATTTTGCCATCAGGATTGAGAAATGCAGTCGATTGCAGTTTGTCGCGGTTTGTCGAGCAGCTTATCCGTTTGGCTCCGGGTTGGATAAATTTGGAGAAGTGGCCGATGTAAAAATAACTATTGGTGTAAATTAGTTTCCCGGTTTGGGTGTCGGCATGAATTGGCGCAAAGCAGAAATTGCCCACATGGTTTGGTCCTCCGTTTTCGTCAAGCAAAACATTCCAGTCTGTCCAGGCAACAGTTCCGCAATTGAAATCGTTCACCATCGAGTTTCCGTAACGTTCGCCAAGCGACCAATCATTTACCCGGGTCAAATCGAATTTTTCGACACAACCTTCGGTAAAAATAAGTTCTTTGTCCGGAAAAGCTTCTTTCACCCGTTTCAGGTTTTCGAACTGCATCGCGCTGCCTGTCCATGTTTCGTACCAATGGAATCCAATGCCCCAAATGTATTTGGCCGCTTCCGGATCGCTTAGTAAAGTGGTTGCACGTTGATAGATCAAATCGCGATTGTGATCCCAGCAAATGAGTTTTTTATCGCCCAATCCATTTTTCTGTAAGGTTGGCCCGAGGTATTTCTTTACGAAATCGCGTTCATCTTCGGCAGTATAAAGGCACGATTCCCATTTTTGCTTTGCCATGGGTTCGTTCTGAACCGAAAGTCCCCAGACGGGCATTCCCATCGATTCGTAGGTTTTAATGAATTTCACGTAGTGATTGGCCCAGGCCTGAGCATATTCTGGAAGTAGTTTTCCTCCCTGCAAAACATCGTTATTGTCTTTCATCCATGCGGGTGGACTCCATGGACTCACAAACATAGGCAATGTTCCTCCAGCAGCAGCTATGGCCTGTTTTATAAAGGGAATTCGGAATTTCTCATCGTGAGCCACACTAAACGAGTTAAGAGATGTGTCTTTATCGGTCACATAGGCATACGTGTCGCTCGAAAAGTCGCAACTGGCAATATTGGTGCGGCTGAAATCGTAGCCAATGCCTTTATTTTTATCGTAATAGGCAGTCAATAATTCCTTTTGTGATTCTTCGGGCAGTTTGGCAAACACCTCAGCGGAAGCATCAGTTAAAGCGCCGCCAATGCCAATAAAGCTCTGAAATGTATGGTTCGGATCAACAAAAACGCACACTTGAGTTTCAACCGGCTGACCGAAATCTTCAAAAGTAGCATCTGTAGTTTGAGACAATCTAAGGGAAGTGTCTCTGGCGGTGGTAAATACCTGCGCTTTAACAGGATTTACTGACTGGACAGGTTGTTCTGCTGGTTTGTTCGCTGGTTTTGGGGAACACGCTGCCAGCGCCAGAATTGAGATTACAATTGTGGTTTTAATCTTGTTCATAGTGGTTTATTTTGAAATTAATTGTGTCCCGGTTTTTGCGTGACGGGGCTCGCAAGATAGTAAATAATGGTTTTTAAATGAATTTCGGATTACAGCAAAAAGAGATATTCTGAACGATTTGTTTATGTAAAGCTTTGTTGTACAGATAAATGTGGACAAGATTGCATAGGTCGTCATATTATTTGTCAAAGAAATACTTGAAGGAGTCGATATCTCCATCAATCATCTTCTTTACAATGAAAAGTTCGTCGTTAGTTGTTTTCTGGGTCAAAGCAATTTCAAATTTGCTTCAAAACTACAAAATTTAAGTGAGATCAGAATTTTTTCAAAACTCCTTGCCGTTTTTTAGTTCCTGAACGACAATTTTGTTTGATTACAAACGATTTTTGCAATTTTCATCAATTTTCTGACCTTTTCATAAAATCGTCGAAGGCATTGTAAACACCTCCTGAACATTGTTTCTCGTGTTGTATGGCTTGTTGTTCTTTCCATTGTTCGGCCATTGCTTTCAAAGTTGGATCGGCATGTTTCAGAAACATTTTTGTGGTCGTACAGAACCGCGGCTTTCTGTTGTCTTCCGGATCTTTAATCCGGTCTTTTGTGCATCCTCCATAACAATTTCGCAACCAGATACATGTGCGACATTCGCGTGGTAAGATGGCTTTGGCAACTCCGAATATTTGTTGAGTCTTCGAGTTCATCATGTTGATGATCCGGTCGTGCATCACGTTACCCAATTTCCATTTGGGCTCCACAAAAAAGTCGCAACTGTACACATTTCCGTTGTGCTCAACCACCACGTATGGCCCACATTCTTTCATCATCGTACATTCTGGCGCTTCCATGCCCAAATACGAATGAAATACCGATTCGAAATGACGGATAGAAGTAGTCGGAACACCATTGACAAAGTCGGCCAGCCACAAGTCGAATATCCGGATCAGGAATTTTCCGTAATCAATAGCCGACACAGAAAAAGGTGCTGCTTTGGTCGGATCAGTTTTATCTGTTTCAACAATCGGGATAAACTGCATAAATGTATATCCCAGATTTTTATAATAGGCATACAATTCATCAGGAAATTGAACAGAATAGGATGTCAGGCAGCACATGGCATTGGCTGCCACTCCTTCCTGTAAAAGCATGATGGCATTTTCCTCTACCCGCTGATGAGTACCTTTCTGGCCTTTATCCAAGCGGTAACGGTTGTGAATGTGTTCGGGGCCATCGAGCGAAACGCCCACCAACCAGTCGTATTCTTTCAGAAAGGCTGCCCAGTTTTTATCCAAAAGAAGCCCGTTGGTTTGCAAGGCGTTTCCCACGGACTGATTGTGTCCGTATTTTTTCTCCAGTTCGATGGCTCGCTTGTAAAAATCGAGTCCCATCAAAGTAGGTTCACCTCCCTGCCAGGCCAGCGAAACATTATCACCCGATTGCTGCATCACCTGCCGTATCAGTTCTTCCTGAATTTCAGGACTCATCCGGTGTACCGGCGATTGCTTAAACAGTTCAGCTTTCTCCAAATAAAAACAATACGAACAATCCAGATTACAATCAGAACCTGATGGTTTTATCAAAACTGAATTTAAAGGACGGTGCTTGGGCATGATTTGTTTAAAATAGATTATTCATTTTTAAATTTCTGGAATTTTGATAAAAAAGCCTTTGCCAAAAATAGCATAGGTGTATATCTAACTTCATCAAAAGTCCATAAATGATAGCAATATATCAATTGCAATTCATTATTTTCCAAATTTCGATGATCAAAATGAGGTTGTTCAGCTCGCTTTAATGGAACATGCATACCTTTCCCTTCAACATGAATGAAATTTTACGATGTGTTCTCCCGTCAAATTGGAATCTGCTATTTGACAAACAAAAACCCCCTTGCTATCTAAAGCAAAGGGGCAAACTTAACACTGATTCTACTATCTATGACTATGAATAGAATAAGTCTGGAGAATTGGTTTTTTCAATTAATCCTATTTTAATGTTTTATCCAGAAAGCCTACCATTTGATTAACCGTAGGTTCAAACCATGGATGAAACAGCCAAAAACTATGAGGCGTATTAGGAATTGTATGTACTTTGGAGTAGATACTATGCTTGTTTAGAATTGCTATTACGCTATCGCGCCCAGCATGAAACCGTGGTTGAGCACTGTTCACAAACAAAATTGGTGGAGTGTCTTTGCCTGCATAAATCAATGGTGATGCTTCTATCCACTTTTCAGGAGCTTCCTTAAATGTTGCTCCAAACCAGTATGCTCCGGCTGAACGTTTTTCCGGATTATCATCCTTCGCACTTTCATTTGGATCAGTGAAGTCGAGTATCCCATCGATGTCGATGATGGCCTGTACTTTTGCAGAAACATTGCTGTTTTCCTCATCACCGTCAAATTCCCTTATTTCACTGGTCATTCCGACTAAAGCAGCCAACTGTCCGCCAGCAGAACATCCTGATATTGCCATCTTTCCCGGATCAATATTGAATTTTTTGGCATTCTTTCTTAGAAACCTAATAGCTGCCTTAATATCGTAGATGGCTGCCGGATAAAGAGCTTCGGGCGAAAGACGATACTCAATGCATGCTGTAATATATCCCTTAGCGGCAATTTGTTGAGCCATAGGTATGTCCATGGATTTATTTCCAGACCGCCAGCCACCTCCGAAGATCATTATTAATGCTGGATATTTGCCGCTTTTTTCAGGGCGAAACAAATCAAGATGTAAGTCACGTTTACCGAAAGTTGTTTCGGGTAGGGTGGCATAAACTACATCTTGCATGGGAATAACACCTGAAGGAAGCTTGGCGCGTACAATTTTTATTTCAGGATACTCATCTTTAAGCTTTAGCCATGCCTGATAGGTGGTATAAGTTGTGTCGCGAGGTATGGGTAGTATTTTAGGAGCTTGTGCAAAACCTGAAATTGAAAGGAATGACAAGATTGCACCCAGTTGAAATAATTTCATGAATGAATTCAGATTTAAATGGAATAATCCGGGAGAAGTTCTCAGAAAAACTCCGCCCGAATTATAGATCTTAATTATTAATACCCAGGATTTTGTGTGAATTCGCCTTTATTTGTTATGGCATCCAGTTGAGTTTGTGGAATTGGCCTTAACATATGAAAAGCTTGAATATTTGCTGCGCCATCGGTATTGTATTTTTTTACATACTCGATTAGCTTATTGGTCCTTTTTAAATCGAACCAACGTAGTTGTTCACCACAAAGTTCTCTGGCGCGTTCATCAAGGATAAAATCAATATTCAAATCAGCCGCAGTAATTTTCATAGCCTCTTCCGACCCGGCGACAGCTCGCTTAGTTCTCAACCTATTCATGTAATCAGTAGCCTCTGCAAGGTTTTTACTTTGCATATCTGCTTCTGCAACAATTAGGTACATCTCTGAAATTCGGATGACAAATGCATCGCGTTTGCTTCTGAAATCGAATGCTGCCGCACGTGTTGGATCTTCATGCTTTTGCATTTCAATAAAGTTGCGGTTATCTTTAAGCGAACCATCGGCATTGTACATGTCGTTGATGTCCTGTACTTCGAAACGGGTTGCCCTTGCAGCTTTATACGCGGCTGATAATACATTGTGACTCCAATATATAGCAGTATCACCCTGTACCATATCGGTATATTTTCCCTTGCCACCGCCATTAGCTTTCCATACCTCTCTAAACGTTCCGTTGTAACGCTGGTCGATTTTAGAATTGAATACTGATAGCAGGTGTTTCGATGTGGCATAACGTTGAAATCCAATACCATTCAGGTCAATTTGCATTCCTGCATGGAAATCGTATCGGGGGCAGAACATTAAAAACAATTGGTTTCCACCTTCAGTCCTGAATGCGTTTGCTTTACTATTGCCATCATAATCGTCCATGGCGGTGTTCAGCGTATTATCTGTGCTGTAATTGACAAACCATATTACTTCTGAATTCAGCGATCCGTTGTAATTGGTGCCCGACATTGACCATACCGAAGCATAGTTGTCATATAGTTTAAAGTTATAATCACTGATTACTTTTTTTGCTAAAGTTGCAGCTTCTGCATATTTCCCTCGGGTAAGTAACATACGAGCTTTAAATGCTTCTGCGGCAGGTTTTGTAACACGTCCTCCGGCAGCAGCAGTTTGGCTCGCAAGATTCGAAATGGAAGCATCGAGATCAATAAAAATTTGTTCGTAAAACTTATCGACCGAGGTCTTATTGGCAGTAGTAATTACCCCATTTGTCTCATCAAGAGTAAAATGAACTCCTCCCCATGTTTCTACAATGTGCCAATAATAGAAAGCCCTTAAAAACTGGACTTCGCCTAATCTTAACTTCTTTACTGAAGCCGATAATGGAGATGCATCTATTCGTTTAATTGCTGTATTGCAATAATTTATAGCGGCATAGAAGCGATCCCAATAGACTTGAATCAGTGGGCTTTGACTATTGAAATTTATAGGGTCATACATCGACATTTCCGGATGGTGGCAATCTCCACCTTTTAAAAACAGGTCAGTCCCCAATTCTGTCATCGAAGCGCCACCTTCTTTGCCGTACCAAAAGCGCAATGGAGTATAGCAACTGTTGACTAATGATTCGATTCCAACTTCGGTCACATAAAAAGAATCTGCGGTAAGCCCACTTTGATTTACCTCTTCCAGTTCGCATGATACGAGGTTAAGGGCCAATATAGAAAGAAGAAACAGATGTAACTTTTTCATATTTATATTGTTAAATAATATTAATACTAAAATTAAAAACTAACATTTACCCCAAGAACAACTTGACGGGTCATTGGGAATGAAATACTACCACCTCTTTCGGGGTCGTAAGGTTTCATTTTACTAAATGTGAAAAAATTGTTGCACGTGGTGTAGAATCTTAATTTTGAGATTCCGATCCGATCAACAACATGCGAAGAAAAGCTATATCCTAACGTAATATCTCTGATTTTCAGGAAAGACCCACTAACGTAATATAACGTGCTCATGTATGCCGAATTTGCGGTTTTGCTTTGATCGGGGCGTGGATGCGAGTTGGTTGGATTTTCTGGTGTCCAGTAATCGACTTTAGGACCATTCTCCATACCGCTAATCTTATAGTTTCCACTGGCCTCACTCATAATTGTTTGTCCAACACGGGCATAGAGAAAGGCAGATAAATCAAACCCTTTATAGGAGATTTTATTATTGAGTCCAAGAGAGTATTTTGGGCGTGGTGTTCCAACAATAATACGGTCATTTGTTGCATCAATTTTTCCATCCTTGTTGACATCCAAAACCTTAATTTCACCAGGTTTTTGTCCATATTTAAGAGCTTCAGCTTCTTCACCCAACTGCCAGATTCCAATCTTTTTATAGTCGTACCAAACTTTTATTGGACTACCAACAAACCAGAGGTTCCCTAAATCACGATCAGATCCATTTGTCAGCTCTACAATTTCTTCGTTGTTTTTTGAGTAGGTAAAATCGCTGGTCCAGGTAAATCCTTTGGGATCGGAGCTTCTGAAGTTGACTGTATTTATCGCTATTTCAATTCCCCGGTTTCTGGTTTTACCAATATTCTCCATCACACTCGAAAAACCTGAAGTTCCTGGTAGAACTCTTGACATTAATAAGTCTCTTGTATTACTTTCATAAATTTCGATTGTACCATTTAGTCTGTCTTTAAACAACCCGAAATCAAGCGCAAGATTGACTGTTCTTGTCGTTTCCCATTTTAGGTCGGCGTTTGCAAGGGCTTTTGGATAGTAACCATAGGCTGCAGTTTCGTCAAAAGAATATGTCGTTTTTCCTAATCCACCTAACGTCTGGTAGGGAGAAATCGCACTGTTTCCGGCTTCTCCCCAGCTGGTTCGAAGTTTTAAGTTTGAAATTGCGTCAACATGTTTTAAGAAGGACTCTTCGTTCATTCGCCATGCTAAAGCTACTGAGGGGAAATATCCCATTTTATGGCCGGTTGCGAGTACTGACGATCCATCAGCACGCAATGATGCTGTTAGTAAATAGCGATCTTTATATTTATAATTCAAGCGGCCGAAATATGACATCATCTGTTGTTCAATCAGGCTACTTCCTATTGTTTTTTCTATAGCATTCGAATTTAAGTCATAAAAACTGGTTGTTTCAGAAACCTGGTTGTTTCCTTTTCCTGTGAAAGATTCAGATTTACTACTTAAATAACTGCTTCCAAGGAGAACTGTAAAATCGTTAAGTCCTATATTCTTGGAGTAGGTAAGTGTATTGTCAAAAGTGGTTCCTAAATAATTTGTTATTTCATCCCCGGAAGTTGATTTAGCACCAGCTCCACTAATTGTATTTTTACCAATAAAATATCCACGTCGTCCATCTTGTATATCTAATCCCAACGAACTTTTAAACACCAGGTTTTTTAAGATGTTCCAATCGATAGAAGATGAAAAGAATATGCGTTTGTTTATTCGGTTGTCTACATAACTTCCTGGTATTTCGTCAGCTAACGGACTCATGTTATAAGCGCTTCCCAATATCGGATTAATGATAATGTTCCCGTTATCATCGTAAGGTTTTCCGATCGGAATTACTTTATTCGCCTGATTCAGTGGGTCGTATCGTTTGTCGTTATCTTTGAATGAGTAAAGTACATTCGCCCCAACTTTTAAGTTTCTTGACAGAGCATGGGTTAATCCAATAGATCCATTATAACGCTTAAATTCATCGTTCTTTAATAAACCATGCTCATTATACAAACCCGCAGAAAGGTTAAAGGTCGTCTTTTCTGTTCCTCCAGTAATATTCAGTTCATTGCTCTGTACAAATCCATTTTTAAGACATTCGTTCATCCAATTGGTGAATTCCCCATTTTTTATTCCTGTTAACTCATCAGCATTGAATATTTTGGTGTCATCAGTAATGCCCTGTGTCCGGTATGCCTCGCGTTTAAAAGCTACATATTCTTCTCCTGTTTGTATGTTGGCTAAACCTGAAGGATTTTGTGTCGCATAGTATGAATTAAACGAGATTACTGCGTCTCCTGATTTTCCTTTTTTAGTGGTTACCAGAATTACTCCATTTGCACCTCTCGAACCATAAATAGCTGTTGATGAAGCATCCTTTAAGACCTCGATCGATTCTATATCGGAAGGATTTATATCAAGCGTTGAACCATATGATATCCCATCTACCAAAATAAGAGGGCCATTGTCGGCGTTAAGCGAGCGCGTTCCACGAAGTGCAAAAGTCAGTCCTGCACCAGCCTGACCATCAGTTTTTGTTAAATCTAATCCGGAAATTTTTCCTTGTAATGAACTTAAAGCATTGTTGGTAGGTAACAAACCAATTTCTTCTCGTTTAATAGAAGAAATAGAACCTGTGAGATCTCTTTTCTTTACGGTTCCATATCCAATAGCAACAACTTCTTCGATACCAATTGCATCTTCAGAAAGCGCCACATTAACTGTGGTTTTACCACCAACTATTACCTCCTGTGACTTCATCCCAACAAAAGAAAATTGCAAAACTGCATTTGCCGGAACGTTGGAAATAGAATAGTCCCCATTCATATCAGTTATACTTCCGGTAGTAGTTCCTTTTACAACTACAGAAACACCAGGCAAAGAACCACCAGAAGAATCTGTAACTTTTCCTGAAATGGATTTTTGTTGTTCGTTAATAATAAATTCAGGAATAGCTGTTGTTAAAACAATCTGACGGTCTTTTACCAGATAACTGACATTGGTATTTTCGAAAATTCGTGTTAGAATTTTGTCGATACTTTCGTTTTTCACCTCAATACTAACTTGGCGTTCAACATCTACCATTTTTTGGTTGAACAGAAAGTAGAATTGACTTTCATTTTCAATCTTATTCAGAATGTCGATTACTTTGGCACCTTGCATTTTAAATGTTAGGCGAGTTTCTTGAGAGTAAGTGACTGTTGCAAAGGTTTGTGCAACAAATAGGAGTAAAAAAAATACACTTAAGCGCATAATCTTCCATAGTTTAGAGAGTACACCGATAGGTACCGGCACACCGATTCGTTTTTTTTTCATAAATTTGAATCATTAAGTGGTTAAACAATTTAGTAAAGCGTTATTCTACTTGATTTTGACAGGAGAGTGGTACGAACACTTTCCTGTTTTTTTTTATATCATTTGAATTGATTTATTTTTGATTGGTTGATTGTTAGAACAATTTTCCGCTTTTGAAACACACCTTCCTGATCGCTCGTCCTTTTTTCCTCTTTAAAGCTAAATGGTGTTGTAATTGAAAGTAACTTAAGTACTTCGTCTAGTGGTTCGTCAGCAAATGTTGCATGGAAAGTGTAAGTGTCTAACATTCTGTCGTCAACGACCACCTCCGCATTATACCAACGACTTAACCGGCGTGCGACTTGTTGCATATTTTCATTGCGAAATACCAATTTGCCTTCTTTCCATGTTGTATATTGTGATGCCTCAACCTCGTTTTTTGTGATCGTTTGTTTTTCAATATCTAATGTTAATTGTTGGTTTGGCAGCATAGCGGCTAGTTGTTTTCCGCTTTTTACTGAGACATCCACTTTGCCGGTTTGTAAAACAATCTCTTCGGTTTGTTCGTCTTCGTTGGCAATCACATCAAAGGTAGTTCCAAGTACTTTAATATCCAGATTCTTAGTATTTACATGGAATGGAATTTGTGCATTATGAACTACATCAAAGAAGGCCTCTCCGGTTAATTCTACACTTCGTTTTCCAATAAATTGTGCAGGGTATTTCAGGCGAGATCCGCTGTTCAGGTAGACGGTTGATCCATCGGGAAGTTGACATTTGGTGCGGACTCCCATTGGGCATTGAATTTCAGCATATGAAACTGGAGGTGTTGGTGTTTTAGATTGAAAATAGAAATACCCTAAAAATGAAAGTAGAAGTGGAATGATTAAAATAGCGGCCACACGCTGGAAGCCTTGAACCCAGCTAAGACGAATCGGTTTGTTGCCTTCATTAAGATGGATGTTGTGGTGAATCCGGTCAAGTATCGGTCTCAAATTTCTGTTTGGAGCTGATTCTGAATAAAGTTGTGATTCCCAGTCTTCATTCAGGACTTCTTCCGCAATTAGGTTTTGTCTGTCAGACAATCGATCTGATAGATCGATTTGCTCTTTCAGGCTTAATTTGCCTTCCGAATACTTTTTGATAAGATGTTGTAGTTGTTCCTTCATTGCCTTAAGTTGCGCATTTCTTTTTTATTTCAGAAACAAACTGCTTCGTTTTTGCCTGCTTCACATCTTATATCCGAAGAGGTTCATTTTCTCATGGGTGATTTGGAAGTTTTTTTTAGTTTCTTTCTTTGGGCCAATAAAATGTAAATCAGAGCGTCATTGCGAAGGAGTTGGAGTGCAACGGAACGAACTGAAGCAATCTGTTGTATTATTTGCGCTGAGATTGCTTCCCCTTTCGTTCCTCAGTGTCGCAATGACGCTTCGATGTTGGTTAGTGCCATTAATAAATAGAACAGAACAAAGGTTATTCCAGAATGGCGGTACTGTCAAGTGTCAAGTGTCTTTGCGACTTTGTGGCTAAATCAGTAAACAAACAAAACGACAAACAGCAATAGAGTAATGTTTTCAGATTTGAGTTGGGTGCGGATAAATCGTAAGGCTTCTGAGACTTGATTGTCAACCGTTCCGGCTGAAATATTTAGTTCCGCTGCAATTTCTTTCGAACTTTTTCCTTCCATCTTACTTTTCATGAAAATCTCGCGGCGACGTGGTGGTATTTGTTCGATGATGAGATTGATCTGAAATAATACAGACTCATAATTGTCATCATTGATCGCCTGATTTTCTGCAAATTCGGGTTCATTTTGAAGGCTTTCAAGATATCGGAGCGAAGTCGCTTTTTTATTGAAGTGTTTCCTGATTTGGTTCAGAGCAATAGTGAACAAATATGATTTAAAAGAAAGTTCTGATTTCAGCGTTTGTCTGTTTTTCCACACTTTAACGAAAATGTCCTGAACTAATTCTTCCGCATCGGCTTCATTTTTGAAATACTTTAGGGCAAATCCAAATAGCTTCTGACTGTAAACCTCAAAAAGTGAATCAAATGCCGCAACATTTCCTTTTTGAAGTAACTGAACCAAAGTATGATCATCGCGTTTTTCTGTCATCAGAAAAGTCAAAGTCAGAAAATATTCGGGATAAATGTAGTAAAATATCGGATTGGGCGAGTGTTCAACGTTCAGTCTCAGTATTCAGCTGCTGCGACCGATCACTGACTACTCATCACTTTTTACGTCTTCTGTTTCTTTTTCTTGGCAGCCGGAAACAGCACATTATTCAAGATTAAACGGTATCCCGGAGAGTTAGGGTGCAGATTCAGGTCAGTAGTTGGGTCGCCAACAAAATGTTGATAATCTTCCGGGTCGTGGCCTCCGTAGAATGTCCAGAATCCTTTACCCAGTTCGCCATGAATATAGCGGGCTTCGTTAGCAGCCTTATTTTCTCCCATGACCAACACATTCGGTTTTACCAGGCTGCGGTTAAAGGCGGTAGTTTGTCCCATGAAGCCTTTAATCATATTTACGTGGTTCTGACACAGCATGGTTGGCACCGGATCCCATTTAGCCGAGAAATCGAAAAGTGTAAAATAATCCTGCTCGCGCGAAACTTTTCGGGTGGTTGATACATCAATGTCCGAAAATTTGTATTCGTACGGATTCCGGTTGATCGTGAAATTCTGGAAGGCCAGAGTATTGTTGAAATTCAGTTTTGAATTCATGTCCGGGTCGGCGGGATCGCCGTCGAACATCGACTCGCAAATGTCAACACCTTGAGCTGACTGCGCAATGTCGTGGGTATCGGTAGCAGCACACATGGCAAAAAGAAATCCTCCGTTTTCGATAAACTGATGAATTTCGCGGGTAACTACTTTTTTCATTTCCGAAACTTTCATGAATCCTAATTTGGTTGCCATTTCTTTGTTGATTCTCACTTCTTCCTGATACCAAGGTACATGTTGGTATGCCTGAAGAAATTTACCAAACTGACCAGTGAAATCTTCGTGATGAAGGTGTAGCCAATCGTAATCTTTCAATTTGCCATTTAGGATTTCTTCGTCGTAAACAACGTCAAATTTGATTTCGGCATATTTCAGAACCAAGGTTACTGCATCGTCCCATGGTTGTTTGTTGGGTGGCGAATACACTGCAATTTTTGGTGATTTTTGCATACTCACAGCGTCCTCGTTTACATCTTCGCGGGCAATATCTGTAAGAATATTATTGGCTTGGCCATCGGCAAGGGTCTCAAAACTCACACCGCGTACCAAACATTCGCTGGCAATGGCCTGTTGATGCTGAATGAGGAAACTTCCGCCACGGTAGTTGAGTAGCCATTTCACTTCAATGCCTTGCTCCAGCGTCCAATAAGTTATTCCGTAGGCTTTCAGGTGATTACTTTGCTTTTCATCCATCGGAATCAGGATGAAACTGGCTTTTGCCGTTTGTACAAGCAAAATAAATATCAGTATCAGTAGCCAACCGAAACGAATGTTAGAACGGAATGTGTTCGCCTCCTGAATTTTCATAATGGCTGAATTTATCGTTGTCGAATGACGAATTGACTGGAATTGCGCCTCCTTTGCGGAAAGGATCGCCCGAGTCATCATTCATTTTTGACTGTAACTTTTGTCCGTACTGACCGCCCCCAATTTCTTCCGGAATAATATTTTCCATATCTGAGAATTTGGCCAGGTTCTTTTTAAACGACAACCGAACATCATCGATTGCCCCGTTTCGATGTTTGGCTATAATGATTTCAGCCACACCAATCAGCGAGTTTTGATTTTCATCTTCTGTAATGCCATAGTATTCAGGACGGTGAATGAACATGACAATATCCGCATCCTGCTCAATAGCTCCTGATTCACGAAGGTCGGAAAGTTGTGGTCGCTTTCCTTCGCGCGATTCGACCGAACGGTTCAATTGCGAAAGTGCAATGACCGGAATGTCGAGCTCCTTACCGATGGCTTTCAATGAACGTGAAATCATACTTACTTCCTGTTCACGACTTCCCCTGTTATCGGTTCCGGCGGTCATCAATTGGAGGTAATCGACAATTACACAGCCTATGTTGTGCTGCATTTTCAGTCGGCGACATTTGGCTCTGAATTCGAAAATCGAAAGAGCTGGAGTATCATCAATAAAGAGTGGGGCATCGTCCAGAATGGCCAGTTTGCGGTGAAAATGATCCCATTCCCAGCCTTGCAGTCGACCATTTTTTATTTTTTCTGATCCTAATTCAGTTTCAGACGAAATCAAACGGTTGACCAACTGAATGGACGACATTTCGAGTGAAAACATTGCAACCGGAACTTTGTGTTCAACGGCCATGTTTCGCGCCATAGAAAGTACGAAGGCCGTTTTCCCCATCGAAGGCCGGGCTGCAACAATAATAAGGTCGGTTTTTTGCCATCCTGAAGTAATGCGGTCCAGACCTGTAAAACCACTTGGGACACCACTCAATCCATCTTCGCGGTGCGATGCGGCTTCGATCAGGATAGCCGCTTCACGCAAAAGAGGTTTGATGGGCATTGATTCTTTTTTGATGTTTCCTTCGGCCACCTGGAAAAGTGCGGTTTCCGAAAAATCGATCAAATCGTCAACATCAATGGTATCATCATATGCTTTGGTTTGTATTTCGGTTGAAACGCGGATCATTTCGCGCTGCATAAATTTCTGGGCAATAATTCGCGAGTGAAACTCAATGTGCGCTGCCGATGCAACCCTTGAAGTCAACTGGGTGATCATCATCGGGCCGCCAACCACTTCGAGCAGATCACGGTTCTTCAATTCCTGAGTTACCATCAGCAAATCGACTGGCTTTTCGTGAGTCGATAAATATTTGATCACGTCAAATATTTTCTGATGCTCTTCCTTATAGAAACTCCGGGTATCTATTATATCGGCAACGGTAACGTAGGCATCGCGTTCGAGCATCAGGGCTCCCAAAACAGCTTCTTCTACCTCGATTGCCTGAGGTGGTATTTTGCCATATTGAGCATTGATTTGCTCAATGGTATTTTTATTCTGTTGCTGGTAATTCTTTTTTTCTCCGGCCATTTTATTGGGATTCAATCAATCAGAAATTTGTGTTCTCTGCAAATAGATTTTTTTTGCAGGGATTCAAAGGTAAAAAAAATGGAGACCTTTTGGCCTCCATCAGATATTAAGTTGTAAACAAAATCGTCGTTCGTTTTTGTCTTTGAAAGAATATCTGAAGAAATCGATACGGATTTATGCCGCATTTATTTCTAAATCCTGACCATATTTAAGGATCTCATTGACAATAGGATTTGAAATTTCGAACTCGCTTTCCCGAAACGGATGAGGTTCAATCCGACTATCAATTTTTCTTCTGATTCTCATTAATTCCAATTGCATGTCTAACAAATTGCTGTAATCCTTAAATACAATAGCGATATCAATATCGCTATCCTGGAGTTTGGCTAATTTCTCATATAAAATGGTGCGGAAATATTACTTGTTGTTTTATTTCTAAGGCTTCGTGTATTTATTTGCGTGTTAACGAAGTCGTAGAAATTCAAATCAGTAGCTTTTGCCCATAATTGAGCCCTT
>JBBQXI010000009.1:0-24705 GCA_038209805.1 Bacteroidales bacterium
GGATTCAGGCTTCAGTATTGAATCTTTACGACGATGCACGGTTTAAAGCACCTTCAAAAAGTGGATCGGAAATTGCCTGGGAGAAAGCTGACGAAGAAATCATAGCTCAACTCTCAATTTTAAAGTTACAGGGCGGAAAAGTGGTTTTGCTTAGTTCAACAATTATCTCTCCATCAACACGCGATGTTATTCGAAAATTTGCTGGAAAACAGACGAATGTCGAATGGATTCAATACGATCCGGTTTCAGCCTCCGGAATTCTGGAAGCGAACAAGAAGAGTTTTGGAACGGCTTTTATTCCTGATTACCGGTTTAAGCAAGCAAAAGTGGTGGCCAGTTTTGGCGCTGATTTCCTTGGGAGTTGGCTCTCAACTGTTGAATATACAAAAGGATATACAGCTGCCCGTCAGTTGCAGGATGGCCGGAAAGAAATGCTTCGGCATTACCAATTTGAAGCCGGGATGACATTGAGCGGTTCGAATGCAGATGTCCGCTTCCCAATCAAGCCTTCAGAAGAAGGCGCGATTATATTGGCTCTTTACAATGCTGTTGCAAAATCTAAAGGTGGACAAATACTCTCAGGAGCTCAATCTTCAGTGGACATTACTGAACTGGCTAAAGACCTGCTTGAAAATGAAAAGCAAAGCATCGTTATTTCAGGAAGCAATGATGTGAATATACAATTGCTCGTAAATGGCATCAATCAACTGTTGGGAAATTACGGACAAACCATCGGTTTGGAAAATCCGCTCCTCACAAAACAAGGTATTGATCAGGATACAGATCGCCTGCTTTCTGATTTAAAAGCTGGTAATGTAAAGGCACTGCTGGTGTGGAATGCCAATCCGGTTTACGACCATCCGAAAGGAAAAGAGTTTGCCGAGGCCATCAAGAAAACCGGTTTAAGCGTTTCGCTTTCTGAAAGGCCCGACGAAACAACTGCTCTTTGCCAATATGTTTTACCCGAAAGTAATCTATTGGAAAGCTGGAACGATCTGGAACCAAAGGCTGGAATTTACAGTCTTTCACAACCAGTAATTGCTCCGATATTTAACAGCCGCCAACCTCAGATTACTTTGTTGAAATGGATTGGGGTAGATATTAATTACCGCGATTACATTAAAAATTTCTGGAAAGAGAATCATTTTCCGAAGCAAAAAAAGACAACTGATTTTCGTCAGTTCTGGAATACTTCTTTGCAAAACGGAATTTTCGAAACCGTTCAGGAAAGCAAATTAAGTTATACTCCGGAAGGTCTTTCTCAGGCTGCAAGCCAGATTAAACCTGCTGTTGCCGGACTGGAAGTTGCTATTTACGAAAGTATTGCCATTGGGAACGGAAAACTGGCCAATAACCCTTGGTTACAGGAATTACCCGATCCGGTTGCCAAAATCAGCTGGGATAACTTTGCTGCAGTTCCGGTTGCTTATGCCACCGAAAATGGACTGAAGAACGAGGATGTGATTTTGTTGAATGGCATGGAATTGCCCGTTTTTGTTCAGCCAGGGCAAGCAAAAGATACGATTTCGGTTGCATTGGGATATGGACGTCAGATTGCAGGCAAGGTCGGTGATAAAACTGGTTCAAACCTTTATCCATTGGTCGGAATTGAAAACGGAACCCGTCAGTATTTCCTGACTTCAGCAAAAGTTGAAAAAGTCCCGGGAAAAGTATTTGAGTTGGCTATTTCGCAAACGCACTATTCCATGGAAGGCCGTGAAATTGTTCGCGAAACTTCGTTGGACGAATACCTCAAAAATCCGGTTTCAGGAAATGAAAAACATGAAGATGATCAGTCGAATTCAGTTTCATTGTATAAAGCGCCGGTTTATAACGGTCATCACTGGGGAATGGCTATAGATTTAAACTCGTGCACCGGTTGTGGAAACTGCGCTGTAGCTTGTCAGGCTGAAAACAATGTTCAGGTGATCGGAAAAGAACAGGTTCGGAACCGCCGTATTATGCATTGGATTAGGATTGACCGTTATTATTCAGAAAATCCGGAGAACCCGAAAGTTTCATTTCAGCCTGTGACGTGTCAGCATTGTGGAAACGCGCCTTGCGAAAATGTTTGTCCGGTGGCGGCAACTCCGCACAGCGAAGAAGGATTGAACCAGATGGCATACAACCGTTGCGTAGGGACAAAATATTGCATGAATAACTGTCCGTATAAGGTTCGTCGCTTTAACTGGTTTCAGTATGTGAAGAACGAGAAATTCGACTTCGCATCGAACAGCGATTTGGGTAGAATGGTTCTAAATCCTGATGTGACAGTTCGTTCACGCGGAGTGGTTGAAAAATGCTCGATGTGTGTTCAACGCATTCAGGAGAAAAAGCAGTTGGCCAAATTAGAAGGAAGAGCCATTGCTGATGGTGAAATAAAAACCGCATGTTCACAATCTTGCCCTGGAAATGCCATCGTGTTTGGTGACCTTGAAAATCCGGAAAGCCGCATTTCGAAGTTGTTTCAGGACAAACGCAATTACCATTTATTGGAAGAATTACACACTTTGCCATCAGTAGGTTACCTGACCAAAGTGAGGAATACAAAAGCATGATCAATAATAAAAGATAATAGATTGGACTATGTACAAAACTGACGTACGAGGAAAATTAATTGACGGAGATAAATCGCTCAGTCAGATTTCGACGGATATTCTTTCGCCAATGTATGGCAAAACTCCAAAATGGTGGTATGGAGCCATGACCGTTAGTTTAATTATGCTGGCATGGGGTGCCAAAAGTATTTATACCACACTTACCGTTGGAATTGGTTCGTGGGGTGTAAACAATACGGTTGCATGGGGATGGGCCATTATCAATTTTGTTTGGTGGATCGGTATTGGACATGCCGGAACGGCGTTTTCAATATTTCTGTTGATTCTACGACAGAAATGGAGATCGTCTATTAATAGGGCAGCTGAGGCAATGACTGTGGCTGCAGTATTTTGTGCTGCATTATTCCCGTTGATGCATATGGGACGCTCCTGGTTATTCTTCTATGTTTTTCCATACCCCAATACACGAGGCCCATTGTGGGTGAACTTCAACTCACCTTTATTTTGGGATTTTGTGGCCGTTTCAACCTATTTGCTTATTTCGGCCAGTTTCTGGTTTTATGGTATGGTGCCTGATTTCGCAACTATACGAGACACTACTAAATCAAAAATAAAGAAGTCGGTGTATGGGTTTTTCTCTTTCGGATGGACAGGATCGTCTAAAGAATGGTTGAGGTACGAAGGCTTGGCTTTTGTACTTGGAGGAATAGCGGCAGTGCTGGTAGTTTCTGTGCATTCCATTGTGGCGACCGACTTTGCAGCGGGAATTGAACCTGGTTGGCATTCAACTATTTTCCCTCCATTTTTTGTAGTTGGCGCTATCTTTTCAGGATTTGCCATGGTTTTAACCTTGGTAGTGCTGATGCGGAAACTTTATAACATGGAAGATTTTATTACCGATAACCATGTGGATGCTGTTTGCCGTGTATTGGTTTTTATTTCGCTAATCATGGGAACGGCTTATATTACCGAAATTTTTATGGCCTGGTATTCTGGTTCCGAATATGAGTTTTATACGTTCTTCAAGAACAGGCTTACCGGCGAGTACGCTTTCGAATTCTGGTCGATGTTCATTTACAATGCCTTACTTCCTCAATTGTTCTGGTCAAGAAAAATTCGTCGGAATATCTGGCTCGTTTTTGCAATTTCAATCTTCATCAATATTGGAATGTGGTACGAACGATACATCATTGTAGTAACTTCCTTATCGAAAGATTTTCTTCCGGCAAGCTGGGCTGAGTATCATCCCTCAATAGTAGAAATTGGCTTTTATGTGGGAACTCTGGGAATGTTTGCAGCCGCCGTATTGCTGTTCTTCCGGTACATTCCGCAAATTGCTATTCACGAAGTGAAAATGATTTCAAAATACAATACACAACAATCTGATCACCTTAAACCGGGACACCATGATTATGAATAAAAAATATTTAGTTGGGGTCTTTAATGACGAGCATACACTTGTCGATGCGTTTGAAAAAGCGCTTGAAAAGGGTGTTGTGATTGAAGAAGTTTATACACCTTATCCGATACATGAAGTGCTAACGGGGATGAAGACAAAAACTTATATCTCCCATGCTGCCTTTTTTTATGGTATTTTAGGTGTTGTTATGCTCATCGGTGGAATGTATTATGCGGCCGTAATTGACTGGCCTTTGCATTTTGGCGGAAAACCTTTCAATACTTTTCCATCGTTTATCGTGATAACAATTGTTGGAACTATCCTGACGATAACTCTTTTAACCTTGTTAACTTTTTCGGTGAGTTCGAAGATTTTTCCGGGAAAGAAGGCCGATATTATTGATATTCGGGCAACCGATGATAAATTTGTTATTGTGCTCGATCAGGAAAAAATGAGTATTGAGAAACCGGCAATAACACAGCTGTTTCAGAATAATGGAGCCACTGAAGTTTATGAAAAGGAAGCGACACAAACTGATAAATAATTTTCGAATGAACTTTAAAATACGATATAAAAGTTTAGCAGCGATAGCCCTGATAATGGTTTTCGGATCGTGCGATCGGGATAGAAACACAACAGGATGGGAATATTTTGATGATATGGCGCACTCAGCTGCATACGAATCGTACACAGCAAATCCGAATTTTGCCGATGGAAAAACCATGCGTAACCCAGTTGAGGGAACTATTCCATTAGGCTATCAGCCATATTTGTATGAAAAAAACGATACTGATCGAGTACTTGCCGGAAAAGAATTGGTAAATCCTTATCAGCCTACTGTTGAAAATATGGCTCGTGGGAAACAGGTATTTGCTATTTTTTGTATGAATTGTCATGGCGATAAAGGCGATGGAAAAGGCTATTTATTCACGAGTGGAAAATATCCATTTCCTCCCAAAAGCTTATTGTCAGAGAAAGTCAGGAAAGGTCCAATTGGCGAAATATTTCATGTTGTAACTGTTGGATTTGGTGTAATGCCGGCTCATGGTTCGCAGGTCAGACCTGAAGACCGCTGGAAAGTAGCGATGTATGTGAAGGAAGTGCTGCAGAAACAATAAAAGAGTTCCAAGTTTCATGTTTCAAATTCCAGGTTGAACGCGAAATAGTAATTTATATTTAGAGAGTTATCCTTTGCCGTCTGCTTTAGCTGACGGACATGAAAATAAAGAAAAAAGAAAAAATATGGACAAGTTTGAAGATAGACTGGTTGTTCCTCAAAAGTTTAAATTACTGATGTTTGGATTAATTGGCATCGGAATAATTTCTTTGGTTGCTGGATTTGTAACGAATCCTGACAGAGCCTGGGCTAACTATTTACTGAACAATTATTATTTTGTTTCTCTAGCTATTGGTGCGGCTTTCTTTGGCGCCATTCAATATATTTCGCAATCAGGTTGGTCGGCTGCTTTTAAACGTGTTCCAGAGGCCATGGCTTCCTATGTTCCTGTGGCCGCTATATTCTTTTTACTGATGTATTTTGGAATGCACTCCCTGTTTCACTGGTCGCATGAAGGAATTACTGCAACAGATGCTTTGCTGGCGCATAAAGCTCCCTATCTGAATATTCCGTTTTTCTTCATTCGTGTCGCCTTGTTTTTTGGATTGTGGATTTTTATGATTCGGTTATTGCGTAAAATATCGCTGAGAGAAGATGCTGAAGGTGGAATGACTCATTTTTATAATTCCGAAAAATACTCTAAAGTCATCATTTTCATCATTGCCATTAGTTTCACTCTTTTTGCGATCGATATGATTATGTCGCTTCAGCCACATTGGTACAGTGCTTTATTTGCGGCAAAAAGCTTTATTGCAGCTTTTTTACATGCAGCAACAGTAATAACTCTGATTGTGATTATTTTGAATAAAGTTGGTCATTACTCCATGTTAAACCGCAGCCATTTGCACGACTTTTCGAGATATATTTTTATGCTGGCAATCATTTGGGGCTATTTCAATTTTGTTGAGTTTATGCTCATTTGGTATGGAAATATTCCAGAAGAAACGGTCTTTTATGTGAACCGTTCAAACGGGGCTTTCGGCGTACTGTTTTTTGCAAACATCATTATCAACTGGTTTATACCATTCTTATTTCTGATGCCTCGAATGACTTCGCGCAGCAAAGTGTTTTTACTTCCAGTTATTGTTATCATGATGGTTGGGCAATATACCGAACTGTATTATTACATCTGGCCTTCGGTACTTCACGAAGCTAAATTTGGTATTTTGGAGATTGGAACTTACCTCGGATTTTTAGGACTGTTTGCTTTGGTGGTATCAACCACTTTATCAAAGGCAAATTTGATTCCCAAAAACCATCCGTATCTGGAAGAAAGCATTTACCATCAGTTCTGATTCTTTGAAATCATAAAAATCCCGAAATCTGAGAAAGGTTTCGGGATTTTTTGTCTGATCAGAAATTGATTATTTTCGGTTCAATGCATCCATTTTGCATTCTAATCCAGTCCATTCTTTAATCTTTCCTGCAAACTCCGTTTTCATATTTTCCGGCAAATTCTTGATGCGGGCAATGCCATGGCTTGCTCCCGGAATCAGGAATGATTTGGAATTAACCTTGTTTGAAACCAACACACGAGCGGCTGACCATGCGTCGATTCCTCCGTAAATGTAGAGGATGTTGTCGCCTTTTTCGGCAAGCCATTTTTGCAGACCCGCGTGAAATGAGCCATCGGTTGGTTTGGCGTTGGCTTCTTTGGGAGGAAAAGTAGCCGTTGGATTTGAGGTAAAATGCCTGAGGTATTTTTTGAAAGGAGCTATGTTGTACCCATAATATCCGGTTTCGGAAGCAGCCAGATAGTAGTGTGGCCCAAACATTTTAAGATCGGAATCAGAAAAGTTGGAAATACTCGATGTGTTCATCAATTCGTCAAGATAATCGTCGAGCCTTTTATTGGTTGGGATACTGTCGGCCGAACGTCCCCATTGCCAGAATGCAAAAGGATATTCCATTACCGCATACTCAAAAACTTTTCCGAAGTCGCCCACGTAATTAAAGGTCATCTTAGCGCCTTTGGCATACCATTGCAGCTTTTTTACAGCTTCATCTTCGTTCATCAGCAAAAGCTTCTGGAAATCGAATATGCGTTGGCGGATTTGCGGCGTTCCTATGGTATCCATAAATGTATAAAGCCGGGTGTCTTCAAAGGCATTGTCGATAGGAGCCACATACGGAATGGCCATGTCAACATCATCAGGATAGAGGTATTTGTAATAGATGGTTGTTTGCCCGCCTTTGCTGATGCCGGTACTGATCCATTTGCCCTTGTATATTTGCCTTAGAAGTTGGTTGATATTATGAAGGTCGGCAGCTGCCTGCATGTTCGTGAGGTACTGCCATTGCAGCGAATCGGGAACCGATTTCCCGAAGAAGCGAAATTCGATACTGATGTTGTTGGCATTCAGAATTTGCTCAACCTCATTTTTACTCCGCGCCATAAAGTATCCGTTGGTTTCAATAACTGTTGGTAAATCAAAGCCACGGTGTCGCAGTTGCACCCATTGATAAAACGAGCCTTTTTCCGGATTCTTGTGATCGATGGGTTGTTTTACCATCAAATCATAGGTCAGGTAGGGATCTCCTGCTTTTGTTGCTTCGGTAAACGAAACGTTGGGTAGATTAAATAATTCGCGTTCAAGAAGTTCTTTGTCCGTTTGGGCAAAAGTGGTAATGGTGAACATGCAAAAAAACAACAGATAATAATACTTCATGCATTTATAATTTGGCGTTTAAAATCTTGTAACAGTTTGAAAAGTGGATTCCATTCTGGTAAATTTCACTATTCTATTTTTTCTAATAATCCATAAATCATTGGATTCCCCTTTCTTAAGTTAATTGAAATATTATCAATTAGAAATTTATTCAATCCTTTATTCCAGACATAAATTACCAATTGAATATTAGGATAATCTAAATTTATGTCCGACAGTTTTACTGAATGATGAATCGTAATCCAATTCTTTTTATCAAGACAAGTATTTGTAATATATCGGTCGAATGAAGTTCCGCTCCATAAAATGTTTTGATCGGTTGAATTTAGAGTAGCAACGAGCAATATATCATCGCTTTTCGCTGTTAAATGCACTTTTGCCGAAATGTCGATGAAATTATTCTTATTTAACATGACCTCACTCAACGGAATTACAAATTTTGGTCCCCATTCAGTTTTTTCATCGAGCAAATATGAATACTTTCCGGAAAAGGATAAGGAATCACTGATTTTATTTTCATCAATTGATGACCAGAATTTCTTCCCTTTTGTTTCAAAATCTTGTAAGTCGATGACTTTTTCTGAATTATTTGACTTTGAAAAAACAAAGCTCGTACCTCCGGCATAGTTCTTTTGGCTTTCGATTTCAGGGTAATAGTCCTGGATTAAAGGAACCACATTGGGATCGATACTTGATAAACATCCAAAATACAAGTAATTGGATACCTGAGATTGTTTCTGAATGTATGCGATAAAATCCTTCTCAGAACCAAAAGAATCGTACCAAACGAAGTCGGTTTTATAATTCAGCTTATCGATGTAGTACTGCGATATTTTTTTATTCTCATTATTGGAATCGATTATTGAACCAATATTATTATATGCTCTTTTTGCGGATTCCTGATCAACTAGAATTTGCTCATAAGGGGAATTATAAAACAATTCGTAATGCTTTCTTTCTTTAACAACTGCATAGGTATTTACTGAAAGAATGGCAAAAACCAGAATTAGATTTGTTTTGATTGGCATTGATTTATAGTGGCCAAATAAAACAAAGAAAAGAAAAGGCATACTGAAGATCAAAACCGAATATTGAAGGACACTGCTAAAGTATTTTGAGTAAAAAAAACCGATTAGAAAAGGGAGAATAAACCAACTCAGGAATAATGTAAAATGCCTGAAATTTTGTTGGATTTTTCCTGACTTGAAAAGTCCAAAGATTATGAGTATTGCTACCAGTAAATACGTCACGGTTGAGAAATCAAAAATATAGCCCAGATAATTTAGTATAAAATCATTATTTGGTTTTCCCAACCAACCTTCCACTCCGCCAACTTTTAACTGATAGATAAAAATAGGAAGGTGTGGAATATATAACAACACGATGATTAAACCGCTTGCAATATATTTTATTAAGAATTGTCTCTTAATAAAGAATATTCCACTAACACCAATTATAGCTGCAAATAATAAACTAAAATGATGATTGTAAGTACAAAGTGTAGCTGAAATAACAAAATACAAACTATTAAGGTAGAACCGTTTATGAGGATTGCGGATGATTTTTGTCCAGAAATAAACCATTAACAAGGAGAAAAATAGTCCGCTAATGTATGGTCGCGCAATTTGGCTGTACATGATTGTGAATTGAATGCTTGCCAGAAATGAAGCGGATATTAAGGCAACTGTTTCATTGTACCATTCTTTGGCAATTTGGTAAATCATTAGAACCGAAAGAATACCAAAGCAGATGAAGGGTAATTTCACAATCCATTCGGAATATCCAAAGATGGCCGTCCAATAGTAAAGAAAAACCTGAATCCCGGCTGGGTGTCCGTCAACTTTTACGCCTTTCTCGATTAACTCCGAAAAACTATTAAAATGAGTCCGGAACAAAGCACTAAACTCATCGTGTGTATAGGGTATCTCAAAGTAATGATATAGCCGTAATGTACTTGAGACAATTAAAATGAGAATAAGAATTTTGTTGTTTGTTAACTTCATCGTTACTTTGAAGGTAGTTTTGACAAAGTTATGATTTGTGAATTAATGCACAATAGTTGAACCCAAATAACAAACTTTCGAACCTATCTTACCACCTTGTAATGTAATTGCACCAAGCCTTTTTTAAATGATTTCGATTTGATCAATTGAAGCTTTTGTTCCTGAAAGCTTTTATCGAATAGACGAATTCCATCGCCCAATAAAATGGGGATGAGCGAAATGATGAGTTCATCAATCAGGTCTTCCTGAAGTAATCGTTGCACAGTTTCAGCGCCTCCGTCGCAATAAATATTTTTACCAGGCTTGCTTTTCAATGATGAAATTAATTCAGGTAAACTTCCGGAGTAAAAAGTGAGTTTATCAGTTCCGGGATGCGAGTTGCGTGTTAATACAAATACTGCTCGTTCCCCATAAGGCGATTCAATTCCCATCGAACGAATTTTATCGTAGGTTTTTCGTCCCAGAATGACAGTGTCAATCGTTTCGAGATATGCCGAATAGCCGTAGTCTTCGCCTTCCTTTTCAACCAGCGATAGAAAATCGATGTTGCCATCAGGCTTTGCGATAAAACCATCGAGGCTCATGGCAATGTAAAGTATGACTTTGCGATTCATAATTAGTTTGAGACTAATGAAAGCGCTTCCTTCACCGTTTCAACCGGAAGTTGGCAACTATTGTTTTGGCAAATGTAAATTAGTGTTTTTCCTTCAATATGTCTTTTCTGAAGCAAGGACAAATCATTTTCGGTTGCTCCGGCGCAGAAAATTACATTGGGTAAATAGTTTTTCTGAAGTTCGTTCAGCAGACTGATCGCATTTTCTCCAACAATAGCAACTTCATAATGATTGCCTGTTAAATTCAGCATTAATTGTGACCAGTTGCTGTAACCCGATGGATATTCTGACATATTTCCACTAACAGTATTGAGCATTTTCTGTGCTGTTTCCAGATAGTCAGGTCGGTCGAGCAGATACGAAAGTCGGAACAGAATTTTTGCCATCACTGAATTGGACGATGGAATCACATTGTCGTGAATTTCGATGGTTCGGGTAATCAAATCCTGCTGTTGACTGGCAGTGAAATAGAAAAACGATTTATCCTTATCAAAGAATTCCTGAAAAGTTATTTCAGTAAGATGTTGAGCAACGTCAAGCCATTCCTTTTGTCCGGTAGCTTCAAAGAGCGCAGTAAATGCTTCGATTACGAAAGCATAGTCCTCGAGGAACCCAGAGATTTTGGCCTGATTGTTTTTGAACGAATGAAACAGATGACCTGCGCCATCAAACAGGTTTTCCCTTAGGAAGTTGGCATTTGCAAGTGCCAGTTCAAGATATTCCGGATTGCCAAATGCTTTATAACTGCTTATTAATCCTGAAATAGCGAGAGCATTCCACGAAGTCAGAATTTTATCATCCAAACCCGGATGCACACGCCTTTCGCGTTCTTTCAGTAAAAGCGATTTCCAATTCTGAACCTTTATTTCAAAATTCTCAATTGACAACTCATGTTTTTTTGTAAATGAATCGTTGCCTTCCATTCGCATCAAAATGTATTGGTTGTGTTCCCAAAATCCGAGCGAATTGATGTTATAATAGTCACTGAAAAGTTCAAAATCATTATTCAAAAGTTGTTGCAATTCAGGTTTTGTCCAAGTATAAAATTTCCCTTCAACTCCTTCGCTATCGGCATCGAGTGCCGAATAGAACCCATTTTCAGGAGAAAGTAATTCTCGTTTCAGGAATTCAACTGTTTCAGAGACCACCTGTTTATAAAGCGGATTTGGTTCGGTTTGGTATGTTTCGGCATAAAGTTGTAAAAGCTGGGCATTGTCGTAGAGCATTTTTTCGAAGTGCGGAACTTTCCAGATTTCATCGGTTGAATATCGGGCAAAACCACCGCCAATTTGATCGTAAAGTCCGCCGAAAGCCATTTTATGCAGAGTAAGTTTAACTTGCTCTATTATTTTCTCATCCTGAAATTGCATTCCGGTGCGAAGCAAAAACTGCCAGTTGTTTGGGAGCATAAACTTTGGTGCGCCTTTGGTTCCGCCATTTTTCGTGTCAAAATAGCTTTGCCATTTTTTCAAAAGCGATGACAAAAGCAATGGATCGATCCCTTCATTTCCTCCTGAAATTGGAATCAACGAATTTTGATCAATTCCTTCTTGCATTTTTACTGCGTATTCCAGTGTTTCTTTCGGGTTTTCAGCATAAAATTTGGAAACAGCTTCTAATGCCTCCACCCAATTTCTTTTCTGAAAATATGTTCCTCCCCAGATTGGACGACCATCAGGCAACGCAATGCAGTTGAGCGGCCAGCCACCGCGTCCGGTTATAAGCTGAACGGCTGTCATATAGATGTGGTCGACATCCGGTCGTTCCTCGCGGTCTACCTTGATGCAAACAAAATGATCATTCATGATTTGCGCCACTTCCGGATCTTCAAACGATTCATGTTCCATCACATGGCACCAATGGCAAGCCGAATAGCCAATACTGATGAGTAAAAGTTTGTTTTCAGCTTTAGCCTGATTCAGTGCTTTTTCACCCCACGGTTGCCAGTTCACCGGATTGTGTGCATGCTGCAACAAATACGGCGACGTTTCGTGAATTAGTTCGTTGGTATAATTGAATTGTTTCATGTTTCTCTTTCAGATTTGAAAAGAAAACAAGCGGGTAGGGGAGAAAGTTTTTTAATAATGCCGTCAGCTAAAGACAGACGGCAAAGGATAATGCAAAAATCATCCACGGAACTGATATTCTTTGCCGTCACATTTATGTGACGGAGGCGGGTTAAATCTCGATTTCACCCCTCAAATAAGTCACAGCTTTCCCTGCAATTAAAACCCGGTCGCCCGAAAGGGTGCACCAAAGTTGGCCGCCACGCGCCGAAAGTTGTAGTGCCGTCATTTCGTTCTTATTCAGTCGTTTCGACCAAAATGGGATGAGCGTTGTGTGTGCCGATCCAGTCACCGGATCTTCGTTTACACCAACTGCCGGAGCAAAAAAGCGACTCACAAAATCAACTTCATTTCCTTTGGCGGTAACCATGATTCCGCGGGCATTGGTTGATAGTAATAAAGAAATGTCAGGCTGAAAGTTTTGAATTGTTTCTTCCGAATCGAATAGCAAGAGGTAATCGGTTCTACCTTTTAACGTTGCTAAAGGATGAGCACCAAAAGCTTCTGCAAAAGTAGGAACTGCTTCTACCACTTGGGCTAAATCGGCAGGAAAGTCGAGTTGGAGCTTGTCTTCTACTTTTTTCACAGTCAGAATGCCGCTTTTGCTGTTGAATTCAATTTGCTTGCCCTGAAAATTCAGTTCATTGAAAAGGATATGTGCTGTTGCCAGTGTGGCATGACCACAAAGTCTGACTTCTGCTTTTGGTGTGAACCAGCGAATGTGCAAATGTTCGCCTTCTGGAATGAAAAAAGCTGTTTCCGACAGGTTGTTTTCCATGGCAATCTGCTGCATTGTTTGGTCAGATAACCATTCGTTCAGTGGAACAACTGCAGCCGGGTTTCCTTTAAACAGCTCTGAAGCAAAAGCATCAGCCTGAAATATTTGGATTTTCATTGATTTAGAATTTTACAGTCAGTTTCAAATTCAATTTCCGTTTGGTCAGGTAGTTCGGTACGCCAAACATATCGCCCGAATTGTTGGCAACCCACAAATATGAAATCGTATTGTTGATCCCCAACAGATTAAATACTTCCATGCTTAACCACATGTCTTTGATTGAGTCAAGTGCTTTGTACCTATATTTTTTATGATCCTGATTAATCAAAACTTTCGAAAAACCGAGGTCGATACGCCGATAGGGAGGAATGCGGAAAGTGTCCATATATCGTTGCGAATTTGAAGGCCCGGTTGGAAGACGAGAGCCGTAAAATGCCGTCAGGTGCATCTTCCATGTTGGATTTCCCGGGAAATAATCCTGAAAGAAAACACTGAAATTAAATCGTTGATCGGTCGGTCGGGGAATGTATCCCGGATGCTGAATCTGACTGGATGCGCGCACCTGATCTGCTGTTACTCCTGGAATAATCAATTCGCCAGCCTGATTGTAATATTTGTAATAGAAATCACCAATAATATCTTCTTCCGTTTTCATTACCGATAAGCTAGCCCATGATTCAACTCCACTAACAAATTCACCGTTTACTTTCATGTCAAGTCCGGTTGCATAACCTTTTGCCTTCTGATTAGGCAAATAGCGTATACGTACATTGTCAATCTGATAAGGAGTCAGGTTCGACATGAATTTGTAATAAATTTCGGAAGTAAATTTAAACGGACGATCCCAAGCCCTGAAAATATAATCGGTTCCCAGAACCACTTGCGTTGATCGCTGCGCTTTGGTATCCGGATAAATAATTCCATTCCGGTCTTTTAGTTCCTTGTAAAATGCTGGCTGAACATAAATTCCTCCTGAAAGATGGAACACGAAATTCGAATTCCATTCAGGGTAATAGCGCAAGGTAGCCCGCGGACTAAGCAAAAACTCTTTGGAATATGACCAGTATTGTGAGCGAATTCCGGCAGTGGCGTACAGAGATCCTTTCCCAATTGGTATCTGGTAGGTATCCTGAATGAAGGCCGTTGTTCTGGTGGAATTCATATTGTATTTCATGTTGGTTGAACTGAACAATTCGACCTGATTGCCATGGTAAGGAATCGCATAGCCGGTTGAATCTCGCAGAACCCATTCATTCATCCTGTCATCAATTTTTTCAATCTGCGCCTTGATGCCCCAGTTTAACAAATGGTGTTCTGAATTATATGCGCCTTTGTGTTCCAGGCTGTAAACGCTGACATCCAGATAATTTCGTGCGTGGTTCAGGAATTCGCCAACGCCAATGTTAAGCGAACTGTCTGCGGCTCCTGTTTGAGTGTTCTGCTCCAGTTCATTCAGGTAATAAGATCCATCAATATCGTAGGTTTCAGCTTCTTTCGATTGAAAAACTGAAGCAATTATTTTTAGGTTTAATTTTTCACCGGGATGATAATTTGCCACCAAAGCACCTGTCGTGGTTACAAACTGATCCGATTCCTGTCCTTCAAAATAAATTTTAGCGCCATATTGCTGACTAATTGTTCCGAAGCTGGTTTCGCGACTTTGAGGCATGAAATTGTACTGGTTTTTAGCCAGATTGCCCAGAAATGAAACATCGAAAGATTTGTTGAATTTGTAGGTCAGGTAGGTTTGAAAATCGATGAAGTTCGGATTGTATTCGCCTTTTTCGTCAAGCGAACCAAGTAAATATCTGTTGGTCTTATAGCGAACGCCGGTAATGTGTGAGAATTTACCGTTTTTGCTCAAATCTTCGACATGCAGCGAACCTCCCAGAAAACTGGCAGAAACGGATGCTGCAAACTCGGTTGGTTTGCGGTATTTGATGTCGAGAACCGATGCCATTTTGTCTCCATATTTGGCATCGAAACCACCTGCCGAGAATTCGATTGACGAAACCATGTCGGAATTAATGGAGCTCATTCCTTCCTGTTGTCCTGATCGGGTTAGTAACGGACGGTACACTTCAATGTCGTTGACATAGACCAGATTCTCATCGAAATTTCCACCCCGTACTGAATATTGTGAACTCAATTCATTGTTGGTTGATACGCCTGGCAACGTTTTAATCAATGCTTCAACACCACCGGTTCCGGCATCGGTCATGTTGGTCATGTATTTTGCATCGATCCGGTTCATATTAGTTTTAGTCCGGCGATTTTGAGTGACCTGCACTTCTTCAATTTCCTGATCAACTTGTTTCAGTGAGATGTTTAGCTCAAGTTTTTGCTCTTCCGAAGCTTTGATGCTTTTTTCAACCGATTGGTACCCAATCATCGAATACACAATTATTACGATTTTTTTCGCGGGAATTCGCAAAAGGTAAGCTCCATCACGATTTGAAACAGTTCCAATCGATGTGTTTTTCAATGAAATGTTGGCTAATTCGAGAGGTTTCCCGTTCCCATCGGTAACTTTGCCAATTAAGGTAGCGTTATTGCTTTGCGCTTGTAAGCTTACGGCGCTCAGAAACAGTAGGATGATTAATAACAGTAGTTGAATTGACCTCATACGGGCAAAAATAATACTTCCGGAATAATAAACTGTTTAGTATACCATAAATTGTTTAATTCAACTTATTTTTGTTAAGCTTCATCGATTCTTCAGAGGAGGCAATACTATAAATGTTAAATTAATATGGCATCTCGCGATTATCTTATTCGTCAATTTGAAGAAATGGGAATTTTCCTGTCTATTTTGTTTCGTCGTCTTTTGAAGATGAAAGAAGAAAATCAAGAGGAGCAAATGGCATCAGCTGTTCGTGAAGAGCTTATTCAGGAGTTGAAGCTAGATATAGATCAGGTAATTATGCTCGAAAATGATGAATTTTTGTCGTTGATTAAGACCTATTTTACCTCAAATGACCAGTTGGATAAACTGGCTGACATTCTGAAAGTTCTTGGACAGGATGCCAGTCAATCCTTTTCCTTGACAAAAGCAAATTATCTCAGGAAATCTTTGTTTTTGTTTACCCATCTTCAGGAAACAAGTTCGGCGTTTTCGTATGAGCGAAGAGCCAAAATTATGGAACTTCAAAAAACGATTCTTGAATCGGGACTCGAATGAGCTTTGAATATCAATCCTCAAACTGATAGAATGGTAGAACAACTCGAAATAACATTACCCGCCTTCAAACGCGGTTACCACCTGATAACAGATTTGGTTGAGCGGCAATTACCAAAACTTCCAGAGAAAGGATTGGTAAATATTTTGATTCAGCATACTTCTGCAGGAATCAGTCTGAATGAAAATGCTGATCCCTCGGTGCGATATGACTTTGAAACCTTTATGAATAAGCTGGTTCCGGAGAATGATCCGGATTTTAAGCATATTCTGGAAGGTTCTGATGATATGCCTGCACACCTGAAATCAACACTTATAGGAGCGAGTCTGACCATTCCAATAACCAACCATCAGCTAAATCTGGGTACATGGCAAGGTATTTATTTGTGTGAGTTTCGCAATTACGGTGGCCAACGCACGTTGGTAGTCACAATCTTATCATAGAGAAGAGTCATTGGTCATTAGCAGTTTTTCGAATGACTATTGACTCTTTCCGAATGACTTGTTCTCAGAGTTTCTCTTTTAATGCTGCGCCGGTATACGATTCCTGAACTTTTATCAGATCTTCAGGAGTTCCCTGAAATAATATGTTTCCACCATCTTTCCCGCCTTCAGGACCAATATCGATCACCCAATCGGCGCATTTAATCACATCCAGGTTATGTTCAATAATAATGATACTGTGCCCTCTGGCGATGAGTGCATTGAAAGAATCGAGCAATTTACGGATGTCGTGGAAATGAAGTCCGGTGGTTGGTTCATCGAAAATAAACAGCGAAGGACTTCCCTTTTCTTTAGCCAGAAAAGAAGCCAATTTGATACGCTGACTTTCACCGCCCGACAATGTGCTCGATGATTGTCCGAGTTTCACGTAGCCTAAACCCACGTCTTGCAATGGCTTAAGCAGCTTGGCAATCTTTTTTGATGAGGTTGATTTGTGATTTCCAAAGAAATCGATGGCTTCATCAACAGTTAAATCCAGAATGTCGAAGATGTTTTTCCCTTCAAAGGTAACTTCCAGAATTTCGTCTTTAAACCGTTTCCCTTTGCAGCTTTCGCACTCCAAGTGGATGTCAGCCATGAACTGCATTTCAACCGTAATTTCACCTTCGCCCTGACATTCTTCGCATCGTCCACCTTCAATGTTGAATGAAAAATGCGACGGTTTAAATCCATTGTATTTCGAACTTTGCAGCTCGGAGTATAATTTTCGGATCTCGTCGTAAACTTTCAGATAGGTTGCCGGATTCGACCTCGAAGATTTGCCAATTGGATTCTGATCGACAAATTCAACTGAAGTAATCAGGTTGAAATCGCCCCGAATAATATCGTGTTGTCCGGTTTTTTCACTGAACCCACCAAACATTTTGGCCATCGCTGGATACAAAACCTTGGTAACCAACGATGATTTCCCGGATCCACTCACACCGGTTACCACACAAATGGTATTCAGTGGAAATTTAACATCGACATTTTTTAGATTGTTTTCACGTGCTCCTGTGATTTCGATGTAATTACTCCACTTCCGGCGGGTTGTTGGGACGTCAATTTTTTCTCTGCCGGTCAGGTACTTGGCAGTCATACTTTCTGAATTTGACTCCAATTGTTCGTGAGTTCCCTGAAAAACCACTTCACCGCCCAGTCTTCCGGCCAACGGACCGATATCGATGATTTCATCGGCTTCGCGGATAATTTCTTCGTCGTGTTCAACAACGATGACCGTATTCCCCAGTTTTTGCAATTTTCTCAATACCCGGATCAATCGTTGGGTATCTCTGGAATGAAGACCAATGCTGGGTTCATCCAGGATGTACATCGAACCAACCAGGCTACTTCCAAGCGAAGTTGCCAGATTGATGCGCTGAGATTCACCGCCAGATAGGGTAGCTGAAAGCCTGTTCAGGGTTAAATAGCCCAGACCCACATCGGTTAAAAAATCAAGTCGGTTGTTTATTTCGGTCAGAATTCGTTCGGCTATTTTTGTTTCGTGTTCTGAGAGTTTCAGGTTTAGAAAGAATTTTTGCAGTTCATCAATCGGCAACAACACCAAATCCTGAACTGATTTTTCGCCGACCTTCACATACATGGCTTCCTTCTTAAGGCGAGTGCCCAAACAATCGGGGCAGTTGGTCTTTCCACGGTAGCGCGAAAGCATCACGCGATATTGAATTTTGTAGGTGTTTTCTTCAAGCATTTTGAAGAACTGGTTTAGCCCCTGAAAGTGCTTGTTGCCCGTCCATAAAAGGTGTTTTTGTTCTTCAGTTAGTTCGTAATAGGGTTTGTGAATTGGGAAATGGAACTTTTCGGCTGCATATACCAGCGCATCTTTCCATTCACCCATTTTCTCGCCTTTCCAGCAGGCGACAGCATCCTGATAAACCGATAGCGATTTGTTCGGGATAACCAGATCTTCGTCAATTCCGATTACTTTTCCGTAACCTTCGCAGGTTTTACAAGCGCCAATCGGGTTGTTGAAACTGAACATATGGACGGTAGGTTCTTCGAATTCAAAGCCGTCGGCCTCAAAGAGATTCGAAAAATGCTCTTCCTTAATTAATTCACCATCATAAATTTTGATGATACATTCACCATGACCTTCAAAGAAAGCAGTCTGCACCGAATCTGCAATCCTGCTTAGATTATCTTCATCATTGATTACTGTCGCGCGGTCGATTACAATGTTGCAGGTCGAATCTTTGCATTCATCCTGGTTATTTTCTTTCAGAATTTCATCAATTTTACGGACTTCCCCGCTAATTTCAAGTCGAGAAAAACCTTGCTGTAACAACAATTCAGCTTCCTGAAGCAATGTTCGTCCGTTCTTGAATTTCAGTGGCGAGCATACCATGAAACGGGTATTTTCAGGAAAGGATTGAATAAAGTTAATCACATCGCTTACATGGTGTTGTTTGACTTCTTTGCCAGAAATAGGAGCGATGGTTTTTCCGATTCGGGCAAAAAGCAATTTCAGGTAATCGTAAATCTCGGTTGACGTACCCACAGTAGAGCGCGGATTTCGTGTGTTCACTTTTTGCTCAATAGCAATTGCCGGAGGAATCCCTTTAATATAATCAACTTCAGGTTTATTAATACGCCCAAGAAACTGGCGGGCATATGATGATAAACTTTCGACATACCTTCGCTGACCTTCAGCATAAAGCGTATCAAAAGCCAGTGACGACTTACCTGATCCTGATAATCCACTGATTACAATAAATTTATTTCGATCTATTTTTAAATCAATATTTTTGAGATTGTGAACCCGGGCACCCTTAATTTGGATATATGATGAATAATTTGAAGGAGAACTCATTCGTTATGTTATTATAAATGCAAAATAATTTGTTTTATTCGAAAAATTGATCGACTTTTACCAGCACAAAATTAGCAAATTGTTTAACTCTCATTCAAAAAAGCTTGCCTATCGATAGAACTGTACTCTTTAATTATTGAAAACAGTCACATAATAATTCAGAGTCATGTTCAGAACAGAAGATCTGAGCGACAATTCGCTCGTAAAACAATTTGTCGATGGTGATCAGGCAGCTATTGAAATGTTAATTGCCCGCCATAAAAAGAGAGTTTTTACCTACATCGTTTTAATCGTAAAAAACCATCATCTAGCTGAGGACATCTTTCAGGATACTTTTATTAAAGTTATCCGATCGTTAAAATCCGGAAAATATACCGAAAACGGTAAATTTATTTCCTGGGTGCTTCGCATTTCACACAACCTGATCATCGATCATTTCAGGAAAGAGAAATTGCTAAGCACAACTTCGAATGATGATACGAATATTGATCTTTTTAATTCTCAGAAGTATTCGGAAGAGAATATCGAAGATAAGTTGGTTTACGATCAAATTACCAGTGATGTACGCCTTTTGATTGAAGAATTGCCTGACGATCAACGCGAGGTGATAATGATGCGACACTATCAGGGCTTAAGTTTTAAGGAAATTTCAGATTTAACGGATGTCAGTATTAATACGGCTTTGGGGCGCATGCGTTATGCGTTGATCAATCTCCGGAAATTGATTGAGAAAAAAAATCTAAGCCTTACGAAAATTTAAGGAATTGATAGCAATATTACTTCTAAGGTTGCGTTATTTCTTCATAACTAAAACAGTATAACGTTAGCCTATGAGTAAATTCTCTACCTTGAATTATTTGATCAATTCATATTATGCCAGTAAAAAGGAAGTTGAAATCCTACATCTTAATAATTCTGTTGAATTTGATGACGATTTTAATCAGAATGGATTTGAGCCTTCTCAGAGCAGTATCAATGCAATTTTAAACTTTGCATCGCAACTGGAAGTCTTAAAATCAGGGAATGTTGGAAATATTGAATTGAATCTGAATTAAGCCGAAAAAATTATTTTAAAGCATCTTGACAAAGATGCTTTTTTATTTACATTTGTGATATCATATTAATATCATTATAATCTAAATTTGATCGTATGGAAAAGTCATTTGTTGCTCGTTCTGGATATTTTGTCTTAGCGATTGAAGCCTTACTTCTTGTGCTGGCAGTTGTTTCGATTGTAAATTCAGTGATTGCCGTTGGAGCTTTGCTGATTGTCTTTTTTCTTTTTATTGCTCCGGGTTTTATTGCCGTCGATCCAAATCAATGCTATGTTTTGATTCTTTTTGGGGAATACAAAGGAACTCTGAAGGATAATGGATTCTTCTGGGTAAATCCATTCTTTGTTAAAAAGAAATTTTCACTTCGCGCCCGGAATTTTAATAGCGAACCTATTAAAGTAAACGACAAATTAGGGAATCCGATTATGATTGGATTAGTGCTGGTTTGGAAAGTAGAAGAAACTTATCGCGCTGCATTTGGGGTTGATGAATACGAACATTTTGTGGTGGTTCAAAGTGAAGCCGCTTTGAGGAAATTGGCTGGCTTATATCCTTACGATAACATCGAAGACGATCATGCCAAGATTACCTTGCGTGATGGGGGTGAAGAAGTGAATCATGAATTGGAAAACGAAATTCGCGAACGGTTGGATATTGCCGGTATTCATGTGATTGAAGCTCGTATTAATTACATCGCTTATGCACAAGAAATTGCGCAGGCTATGCTGAAGCGGCAACAAGCTACTGCCATTGTTGCGGCTAGGTTTAAAATTGTGGAAGGTGCAGTCAGTATGGTTGAAATGGCTTTGGATGAATTGAGCAAACGGGAGATTGTAACCCTCGATGAAGATAAAAAGGCGACCATGGTGAGCAATCTTTTGGTTGTTTTATGCGGCGACAAGGAAGCTACTCCTGTTGTAAATACGGGTACGCTTTATCAATAAACGATGAACAAGATTTTATTTAAAGAAGAACAGCAATTCAGGCAATGGTGGTGGATTGTTTTAATTTTAGGAGCAACGATCCCTGCAATGGTGATGTGCGTATATGCTCTTTACCAACAAACGGTTCGTGGAATTCAGGTTGGCGATAGCCCTGCTCCCAATGGCGTGCTGATTGTTGTTCTTATTTTTCTATGCATTATGCTTTGGGGTTATTTTTCTTTGAAGCTGGAAGTGTGGATCGATCAGGATGGGATTCATTACCGGTTTTTTCCGTTGATTTTCAATAATAAGCTTATTTCTAAAGAGGAAATTCAACGGTATGAAATCCGAAAATACAATCCAATTATCGATTATGGAGGTTGGGGTGTTCGTCGTGGCTTTGGTCGAAAATGGCAACGAGCATACAATGTGAGTGGAAACATTGGGTTGCAATTGTATTTGACCAACGGAAAGAAAGTACTGTTCGGAACTCAGCGTTCGCAAGCAATTATGTATGCCGTGGATGAAATGATGAAATTAAAATCAGAAACCAGAAAATACTAGAATCATGAAAATGCACATTTTTGCTTTTCTAATTGGGTTTTTAATTGCCAATACATTATTTGGTCAAAATATAACAGGACAGTGGACCGGAATCCTAAAAGTTCAGGGAGCGCAATTGCGTGTGGTATTTAATATTAGCGAAACGGAAGCCGGACTTAGTTCAACTATGGACAGTCCAGACCAAGGTGCTAAAGGCATTCCGGTAACTTCTACGAGCTTCGAAAACGCTACATTAAAATTGGTTGTTTCCAATTTGGGAGTCGAGTATCAAGGGATTTTGGATAAGGACAATATTCTTATGGGAAATTTCAAACAAGCTGGTATGTCATTCCCTCTAAATCTTTCCAAAGGAACAACTGAATCGGTAAGGCTTGTCAGACCTCAGGAACCTAAAAAGCCTTATCCTTATATTGAAGAAGAAGTTACATTTGAAAATACAAAAGCTGGCGTCAAGCTGGCTGGTACTTTAACGTTGCCATCAAAGAGTGGCAATTTCCCAGCAGTCGTTCTAATTACAGGAAGCGGTCCACAGAATAGAAATGAAGAAATCATGGGACACAAACCTTTCCTTGTTCTAGCAGATTTCCTGACAAGAAACGGGATTGTAGTTTTACGGTTTGATGATAGAGGAACTGCGTCTTCAACCGGAGATTTTAAAACAGCTACAAGTGTCGATTTTGCTTCGGATGTTAAAGCAGGAGTGGCCTATTTGCAAACAAGAATGGAAATTGACAAAAAGAAGATTGGCTTAATAGGCCATAGCGAAGGCGGTATCATAGCACCGATGGTGGCTGGCAATTCGAAGGATATTTCTTTTATTGTTTTGCTTGCAGGAGCTGGAATTCCAGGAGATCGGTTGCTTTTGTTGCAGGAGGATTTGATTTTCAAGGCTTCAGGAATGAGCGATAATAAATTGCAAATTATAAAAAGAATAAATAGTTCGGTTTTTGAACTGGTTAAGAAATCAAATTCGGTAGATCAGTTAACTGCTGATTTAACAAATTTCCTGAAACAGGAGGTGAAAAATTACCCAGATAAACCTGGGAACATATCGGACGATGATTTTGTGAAGGCTCAGGTTAAAGAGGTGATAAACCCCTGGATGCAGTATTTTATCAAATATGATCCTGCAATTGCTTTGGGAAAAGTCAAATGTTCGGTATTAGCAATCAATGGAGAGAAAGATCTTCAGGTTCCACCAAAAGAAAATTTGAATGCGATTAAGAATGCGTTGGCTAAGGGAGGAAATACTAAAGTTACAACAATCGAGCTTCCCGGTTTAAACCATTTATTTCAGGAATGCAAAACAGGGTTGCCAACAGAATATTCTACTATAGAACAGACCTTTTCTCCGATTGCTTTGAGCGAGATTTTAAAATGGATTCAAGCGCAAACTAAATAAGACCTTCTTCAATAGCGGTTCTTGTTCGTAATGATTTTTAGATAGAAAAAAGAAGAAAGGAATAGTTATGGCAAAGAAAAAATCATTTGTTCTCCGGATTGATCCTGATGTGTATGATGCTATCGAAAAGTGGGCAGCGCAGGAATTTCGTAGTGCAAACGGACAAATAGAATGGATTATCAATAAAGCACTTCGTGATGCCCGGAGAACTATTGAAAAGACAGTTAAGGAGGAAACAGAAGATGGTTCGGAATGATTTTGTAAATACGGCTTCTATCTGTTTAAATTTACTTTAAATAAGCTGAATATGCTTTCAATCTGATTGTAGAACCGTGGTTTTAGATTAATTTCGCATCGGTTCAAAAAAAGTAAATCCTATCAAAAAATAAAAAACTATGACCATTAGTGCATTACAATCAGAAAGGGCTAAATATCAGCCAAAACTTCCTAAATCATTACAGTCATCAATAAAACTCGTTGAAGGTAAAAATACCCAATCGGTTGCCGATCCGGATGAGATTAAACAGCTTTTCCCGAATACTTACGGTATGCCATTAATTACATTCGAAGCTGGCGATAAAAAACAATATCCGGCAGTAAATGTTGGTGTGATTCTTTCAGGAGGTCAGGCTCCGGGTGGACACAATGTGATTTCTGGTATTTTCGACGGCATCAAAAACATCAATCCTGATAGCAAACTTTATGGATTTCTTGGTGGTCCTGGTGGTTTAGTCGATCATAGCTTCATCGAATTAACTGCAAAAATTATTGACGAATTCCGTAATACCGGAGGTTTTGATATCATTGGTTCTGGTCGTACCAAACTCGAAGAAACTGCTCAGTACGATAAAGGTACCGAAATAATGAATGAATTGGGAATTAAAGCCCTTGTCATCATTGGTGGCGACGACAGCAATACCAATGCCTGTGTTTTGGCCGAATATTATGCTGCTCAAAATACAGGAATTCAGGTTATTGGTTGTCCAAAGACAATTGATGGCGACTTGAAAAACGACATGATCGAAACTTCATTTGGTTTTGATACTGCCACTAAAGTTTATTCTGA
>JBBQXI010000010.1:0-24006 GCA_038209805.1 Bacteroidales bacterium
CGTTGGTCTTGAAAGCCTCGATGGCGTAATGATCGTAGGCGGTGGTAAAAATAATCGGACAACTCACCTCAACCTGTTTGAAAATTTCGAAACTCAGTCCGTCGGCCAGTTGAATGTCGGAAAATATGAGTTCCGGCTCCGGATTATTTTGTAGGTATTTCACGGCATCGCGCACCGATTCGAGTTTGGCAAGCACTGAAATTTCAGGAGCAACCTTGGCCAGCAAGCGTTCCAGATGATTGGCTGCACGCGTTTCGTCTTCAAAAACTATAGCTTTCATTTCTCAACCGATTTTAAGATGGGAACCCGAACCACATATCGCTCGTCGGAAGTAATAATTTTAATGGGCTTTTCAGAAAAGAAAGCAAACTGCTGCGTAATGTTTTTCAGCCCGGTTTTCTTCGAATCGTCGCCCACATTTTTCGGTTGTAAATTATTTTCTACTTCCAAACAATCGTTCACTTTTCGCACCGAAATCCGGAGTGGAAACGCTTCGGAAACCTCGTTGTGCTTTACTGCATTTTCGATCAAAAGCTGCAAAGTCATCGGCACAATATAATCTTCAGGATTAGCCTGAACATCAACATCAATCGTCAATTTTTCTTCGAAGCGGGTTTTCAGCAAAAAGGTAAAAGAATTGATAAATTCCAGTTCGTCCTTGAGCGGAACCAATTCTTTATCGCGGCGATCAAGCACGTAACGAAACAAATCGCTCAACTGCCTGATAAACTTTACCGCCATCGCCTGATCATCATACACCAAATCACTCAACACATTCAGACTATTGAACAGGAAATGGGGATTAATCTGGTTCCGAAGCGATTCGTATTTGTATGCAAGCATTTCAACCTTTAGCTTTTCAGCCTGAAGGAATGAATTTTTCCAGGCAAAGAAAAAACCAATCGCAGTAAATATCAATGAAATAACGAGTGAAATCAGGAGGGTATAAGGAAGCGACAGAATAATCGATTTCCATGATTCAGATGGCAAAATACCCAGCCAGATGTAATAATTGGCAAGCTGAACGATGATAAACGCTGAAGCTGAATATGCTAAAAAAGAGATCACCTGAACGAATACTTTTTTTACAGGAGTTTCGATCCAGGAAATCCGACGATCAATTAATTGGTATACTATTTCCAATCCGAACCATTGTGTAATGCTGATGCTAAATGCCCATAAAAAACCGGAATAGAAATTTTGCCAACTTGAAAGTGCGCCATGCATAAATGCAATAATCAGTGAAATACTTATGGCAGAACTACCCAAAATGTAGGCAATTGGCCTTCGCCTTCTTCTTCCTGTTTCGAGTGACCTCATAGATTTGACGAATTTTAATGTTTGTTGTGCTTTGTAAAGTAAAGATAAATCACGAGAAAAGGGAAAAAGGAATGAGGAAATAGTGATCACTGAATCCTGAATTCTTTTTCCCTTTTCCTTTTTCCTGAATTTATTCACAGCCTTTCACGATTCCGGCAACCTGATCTTTCCCCCAATTCGGATATAGAGGCGATTTAGGTTTGAAATTATCCCAACTGGCTAACAATTCTTTTGCTTGCGGACAGAATGATTTTGGATCTAATCCCATAAAAGGAGCAGACCCCATGTCCATTTGAATTTTCATCATTTTAGCGCGTGGATTGGATGGGTCAATTGCCAGCGCTTTTCCGTTGGCACGGCCAACCAAGCCACTGTATTCCTGACCGCGTTCCATTGGGTTCACCACCAAACGACCTGTCAGGTAAAAAGCCTGTAATACAAAAACTTCGGCTTCATTTGGTGCCATTTCAATCAATTTGGTTACCGATTTTTCAGCCACATCCAAATAACTGTCTTTTTTTGCGGCATCCTGTTCCATAAAACTCATCAGGATATAGCAATGAGCATGGTAATACAATGGCAGCCATTCTGTTTTTTCAACATTGGCAATCATCTCAAACTTGTTTCCCAAAGCCTGAAAATCGGAAACACCTTTGCAATTTGCATATTCTCCGAGCGATTCGCCCATGGTTTGATAATACTCAGGCTTTTGAGCCATTGAAACTAAACTAATTAACACTACTGCGATTGATAAAATGATCTTTTTCATGATGTAATTATTTAAGGTTAAACGTTTTTATTCTTTTGCTTTTGCCCCCTAAATCCCCCAAACGGGGGACTTCAGGCACTGCATAATCAGAACGTTTTTGATAAAAGAGAACATTTTCAAAATTTCTACTCTAAAACTCCCTTCTCCCTCGGAGAAGGGTTGGGGATGAGGCTTCCTCTTAGTTTATCTTATCCAACTGGTTTGCATTTCCTTTTCGAGTTAGGGTAATGAAACAACCCAACACAAAAAAGCGGTTCGAACTTGGCTCAACAGCAGCGCTTGGATAATTTCCTGAAACATCAGGAGAACTGGCGTAGGTACGACCAAACTCATTTTTAAAACCGGTAACATTATTGGCTGCGAAGTAAAAAATGATGTTCTGCCGATAAAGGAAACTCCAGCTCATATCCAGACTTCGGTATGGCAACATCTTTTCGCCATTAAAAACAGTTGAGTTCGGATCGTTGTAAACACGTGGTGACGAATATTTAAAGTTCACGCCGGGATAAGATCTGAGGCTTCCAATCCAATGTTTATATACGATTGACAAATTGTGCTTGCTGGTGAATGATGGAATGGCTTCGTGTGGAAAATTGCGGTAATCGCGTTTGGCATCCACATACGAGTACGAAATCCAGTAATCGCCACCTTTGATCGTCTTTTTGTCTCTCCAAAACAGGTCGAGCCCTTTGGCATAACCACTTCCGGAGTTATTGTAACTCGTTGGCAGATAAAATTCGCTACCAGTCAACTTAACCAAATTACGGTAATCTTTGTAATACAATTCAGCTTTGATGGTCCGATCGCTGCCAGACGACTGAAAGCTAAACGTGTAATGATCGGCGCGTTCGGGTTTTATCCGGTCGGTATAAAGTAAATAATCGGCAACCGGATTTTGATAGAACCAGCCATAAGCCAGCGAAATTTGGCTTTTATCGGTGATCTTGTAGGCTGTCGACAAACGAGGCGCAAAGTTAAAGCTGTTCAGGTAATCGGAGTATTCAACACGTGCGCCAACGCGGGTCACAAATTTCGAAGATGCATAAACCTGCGCCTCTGTAAATCCTGAAAAAGTATGATTGGTAAAGCTGTTGTCGTGATTCGCACCACTTATTTGTGCATTTTGCGAGAATGTTTTCGCAAACAATTCGCCACCAAACTTCAGGATAAATTTTTCGCTGAACGGATACGACAAGGCTGTCTTCAGGTAGTTTGCCTGTATCTTTTTGACCACATGAGTTTGGTCGAAATGAATATCGTCCTTGTTGTTGGTGAACGAAGCTGCTGAACCGATCGCCCATTTCTCTCCGAGTTTATCGTTCCACGAAGCATTCATAAAAACATTATTATTCGCTAGTTTGTAATCTGTCAATTGTCCACCGGCATCAAGGTTCTTCTGGTAGACTGTAAAACTGCCATTATCCAGGCTCGAATAGAATTTGAACATTCCGATTTTGCTGGTTTTCTGGCGGAAACTAATTGCGCCGTTCGTCGATTCCGGTTCGTCGGTCCAATGGTAATTTTGAGGCACTAGGCTCATGTATGGTTTCAGGTTGTTGTAACTTAACGTTCCGGTTATTGCTCCTGAATTCCATTTTTTGGTTCCGGCAGCCTCAACTCCAACCATCAGAAATGATAAATCCAACTGATCGTCTTCGGGCATATCGTTGGTATTGAGCAATAAAACCGACGAGAGTGCCTGTCCATATTCAGCCGAATAGCCACCCGTGCTGAACATCGTTCCTTTAAACATGAACGGGCTGAAACGTCCGCGCGTGGCCATATTTGGAGCCGACGAATTGTACGGAACCGAAACCAGCGCCCCATCAATGTAGGTTTGCGATTCCTCGCTGTCACCACCTTTAACAAACAAACGACCCGACTCGCCATTGGTGGTCGTTCCAGGAAGCGATTGCAAAGCGCCGTAAACATCGCCCGCTGCACCGGCAGTAGTTACCATATCACGAGGTGTAATGGTAACTGCACGCTTTTTATCGCCTGCCTCAAAAGTCCCAGCGGTTATTGTAACGGCATTTAGCTGGTTAAAAGCTTCTTTTAAGGTTACATTTATACGAATGGTATCACCCTTCAATTCCAGCATTCGGGAAAAAGGTTCGTAACCCATAAACTCAACCGCCAAAGTAAATTCACCTGCTTTACTGGTTTTGAATTTGAATTCTCCATTTTCGTTGCTCGTTGTCCCATCGTAAGTTCCTTTTAAATAAATACTCGCCCCGGGAAGCGCCTCGCCCTTTTCTTCGGAAACTTTCCCCATGATTATCGTTTGAGAAAAGACATTCAGACTAATTAGAAATGTAATGATTAATATAACTGTTCGTTTCATGACTTTGAGTTTCTGTTGTTTCATGGCTCAAAGTTGAAACAAAGTAAGCAGAGCCGAAAAAAACAGTTGCTGAACTGTCGGAAAAAGTGGATGGAGTGTAAAAAAGTTGGAAGTCCGGAGTTGGAAGTCCGGAGAAAAGCTCAAAAATTGATACGAGTTGTGAGTTTCAGGCTGCGCGAAAAAGAACTCGAAACACGAAACCCGTATCTCGAAACATTTTATTCAGCCACATCGCAAACCTCCTGACTTCGACACTGGGACACCCAAACTAAACTTAACTGCTCTACGATTGAGTATTCTTGAAAAAGATTATTAAAAATTACGTTTATGCGATTGTAAATAGGTCAAAATGGTCTGGGACACCCAAGTGTCGAAGTCAGGAAAAAGTTGGAAGTCCGGAGAAAAGCTCAAAAATTGATACGAGTTGTGAGTTTCAGTCTGCGCGAAAAAGAACTCGAAACACGAAACCCGTATCTCGAAACGTTTTATTCAGCCACATCGCAAACCTCGGCTCCGGTCATCAGCACTAAATCTTCAGGATTAAGTTTGAGTTGTAAACCACGCTGTCCGGCACTGATATAAATTAAATCGAACAACTGGCAGGTTTCGTGTATGTAAATTGGGTAAGGTTTTTTCATGCCCAACGGAGAACATCCTCCGCGAATGTAACCGGTTAAACCAAGCAATTCTTTTTGGTGAACCATGACACAATTCTTATTTCCGGATACTTTGGCCGCTTTTTTCAGGTCAACTTCAGTGTCTCCGGGAACTACACAAACAAACACACCGGTTTTGTCGCCCCGAAGCACCAATGTTTTGAAAATCTGTTCCACATCCTGCCCAATCTTTTTGGCCAGAGAAACAGCGCTGAGATTATTTTCATCGACTTCATATTCGGCCAGTTCGTAGTTGATTGATTTGGCATCAAGCATGCGGGCAGCATTGGTCTTTTTCATGATCAGAAATTCTGAATCCGTTCGCTAAAGCGAAACGGCAAAGGATAGCGCATTGCTTCAAGTTGACGACCCTCCACCAAACTATCCTTTGCAAATTATACTATTTAAAATATTGGTGTGTCGTCTATTCCAATAATAGCAGAGGTTTCGAACGATTCGCCCGGATTTAGATGAACCGGATAATCGAACGCATTGGTTGCCTCAACGCACACAAAAGTTTCGTAGCCATCGTCGGGCAGATCGCCAATTTTAGCGCAGGTTTCAGCACCCGGATTCCAAACTGTTGTCACTTTACTACCGGCTTTATCCACTTTTATCCGGCGGCGGAAAGCACTATCGGCAATCACAACCGGTGTTTCTGTATTTAAGTAATGACGGGTCAGCGGCTCTGCAATTTCCAACGTTTCTTCTTCCTGAATGCCGTTTTCACCCGTATTCTGATTGTAATAAGTCAGCCCTTTCAAGCCTTCAATCGAAACACTTTCGATCGCAGATAGACTGAAATACGAATGCAAAGCGCAGGTATAGTCGAACGTTTCGGCTGAAGTATTGGTGATTTTAAGTGTTTCAACGAGAGTTTTGCCAACAACAATGGTCATTTCGGCACAGAAATCGTGTGGCCAATACGCTTTTGTTTCTTCCGAAGAACAGAGTTGTAATTTTAAAATTGTTTCACCGGCGGCATTGGTAGTAGTCGAGACCACATCCCAATACATCAACCGGGCAAATCCATGCTGTGGTTTTTCCGAATCAGTTTTATGCGGACCAAACCAAGGAAAGCAAACCGGAATTCCACCTCGAATTGCTTTACCAACTTCGAAACTACTCTCAGTGCTCATCCACAGCATATCCATTGTATTGTGTGGCTTGAAACTCGTAATATGCGCACCATACAGACAAATATCAGCATCGGCATATTTATTTGACACGGTAATAAAAACCAAATCTGCTTCCAGTTCAGCAAATCCGACTTCGCCTTCAATGCTGAATTTATCGTCCAATTCGTCAATATCAATCATAGGAATGATGAATTATCAGTTATAAATTATGAATTTTTTAAATGAAATATAGCGCAAGGTAGCAAACCTTTTCCGGAGATAAAAGCTATACATTTTGATTACTTTAATGAGGAAATTACCTAAACACGAAACATTCAGGACAAATAACGGTTATTGGATTGAACACCATAAACTCTACAAAATGAAAATAACAAAATATCAGGATCAGGAACTGCATCAGAACCCGCATGGTGTTGATGTTCGAAAATTGTATGACAAAGAATCGGCTCAGGTCTCGCTCATTACATTACAACCTGGCGAAGGATTAAAACCTCACAAAACACCGGTTGACGTATTTTTTGTTGTACTAGAAGGAACTCCTGTCATTCAGGTTGGTGACGAAGAAGAGCTTTGCGAAAAGGACTGCCTAATCGAAAGTCCGGCAAACATCATTCACAACATCTATAATCCAACCCACAATGTTGCCCGAATCTTGGTAGTAAAAGCCCCAAGACCAGCAACAAATTAGCGGATTTTATAACCACTACTTTTATTCAGGCAATTATTGCATTTACCTGAAAATCGGACAATCAGGATTATCCTAAAACTAATAAATCTCGTTAAACTTTGCCTTCACAATTTCTTTTACTTCCTGCATGTCGATCTTTCGCCCCAGTTCCTTTTCAATGGAAGTAACTCCGTAGGTAATGAATCCACACGGATTGATGTAATTGAAATAGCGCATGTCGGTGTTCACATTCAGCGCAAAACCATGCATTGACACGTACCGGCTAACCCGAACACCAATGGCACTAATTTTTCGTGATTTGGCCGGAATAGTCGAATCCAACCAAACGCCAGTTGCTCCGTCTTTCAAGGCGCCTTCCAGCCCATATTCTGCAATGGTTTGAATGATGGCCTGCTCCATTTTGAAAATAAAATCTTTCACTCCAACCTTGTAGTTTTCCAGATCGATAATCGGGTAACCAACCAACTGGCCTGGCCCGTGATAAGTAATATCCCCTCCCCGATTGATTTTATAATATACAGCTTCAATCTTTTTCAGGAAATCGCCGTTGATGAGTAGATTGTGCTCGTCTCCACTTTTCCCAAGGGTGTAAACATGCGGATGTTCAACCAGCAAAAAGCGATTGATTCCACTGCTTTTCTTATTCGCCAACTTATCATCAACAACTTGCTGATGAATTGTTTCCTGATAATCCCAACATTCTTTATAGTCTTTCAGACCAAGATCTTCGTAATTAAAATTTGCCATTTAAAAACGTTAAAAGTATGAACCACAAAGTTCATAAAGTTTTTCGCAAAGGATCGCAAAGTTCGTTTTTACTTACTTCGACCTACACTATGGTTAACTCTGCGATCTTTATATTTAAAAAATATGAACTCATTATTTGACTGGACATGTCAGAATTTGTAAATAGTAAATCGTCCAATAGTAAATCTATTATTTTGCCTCAACATGTGCATCGGCCCGATATGATGACCTTACCAACGGACTGCTTTCGACAAAAGAAAAACCCTTTTCGAGGCCGATTGTTCGGTACTTTTCGAATTGTTCGGGGGTAACGTATTCTTTAACTTGAATGTGGCTGAGTGTTGGCGCCAGATATTGCCCGATGGTCATTACTTTGCAACCAACAGCCCGAAGGTCGTCCATCACCTGTAAAACTTCGGCTTCAGTTTCTCCCAAGCCCAACATAATTCCTGATTTGGCCACAAGTCCTGAAGTAGAAATAACCAGAAGAACATCAAGACTAGTGCGGTATTTGGCTGTACTGCGAATTTGAGGAGTCAGCCGCTCAACAGTTTCCATGTTGTGCGAAATCACTTCAGGAGCAGCCTCGATTACCTTTTGAATCAGCTCAGCTTTTCCCTGAAAATCGGGAATCAGCACTTCAATTTTAGTTTCAGGATTTAGTTTTTTGACCTTGCGAATGGTTTCGGCCCAAAAACCTGCACCCAAATCAGGTAAATCGTCACGGTCGACTGATGTAATCACTGCATGTTTGAGCTGCATAATTTTCACTGATTCGGCTATCCGACTCGGCTCCTCAGGATCGGGAGCTAGGGGTTTGCCCGTTGTCACACCACAAAATTTACAGTTTCGGGTACAGATATCGCCTAAAATCATAAATGTGGCAGTTCCCCGATTCCAGCATTCGCCTATATTGGGACAATTTCCGCTCGTACAAATTGTATGTAAATGGTGCTCGTTCACCAGATTTTTTACTCTGGAATAGCTTTCGCCTTTGGGCAATTGCATTTTCATCCATCGCGGAAGTCTTTCTCTACCTTTCATTTCTATCGTCATTCGAATCAAAATTTGCACAAAATTAAGTTTAAAATCTGAAGTTATTCCGTTACATCTATCAATTCGCCTTACAAATTTCAGAATAGCCAACCGGAAACGTTTTGGTTTGTTATTTTTGTACTCAATCCTAAAAAATTGGTTCATGAGGACTTTGCTCTGGATTCTGCTTCTGTTAGCACCGGCAATTTTATTTGGTCAAAACAATGATTTGCAAAACACGGCAAATCTGGCCAGCAAATATTACCAGAACAAGGAGTTTGGTAAAGCTGCCGAATTGTACGAGCAATTGTATTCGAACACCAAGTCTGAAGGCTATTTCAATATCTATTTCGATTGTTTATTGGGAATTCCGGATTACGACAAGGCTGAAAAGGCAATCAAAAAAGGACTCCGCGGCAATTCTGCCGATTCATATTGGTATGTTCAGTGGGGATTTCTGAAAAAAGCTCAGGGACAGATGATCGAATCGGGTAAAATGTATGAAAAAGCGATATCATCGCTTTCAGGCAATCCAACAGAGTATCCCAATCTGGCCAACCAGTTCCTTAACAGGCGCGAATACGAATATGCCGAAAAAGTATACATCAAAGCCCGTGCGACACAGAATCCTGCCATTTACAACTACGAATTGGCGCGAATTTATTATTACATGCGCAACTACGACCGAATGCTGAATGAGTACATGGAATGGATGAAGCAAAAGGAAAGCAATCTTGAAATCGTAAAGAGCAACCTCCAATCGGTACTGTCAATGGATAACGATGGCGACATCAGCAAACAATTGAAAAACTATGTTCTGAAACGGATTCAGCAAGAACCAGCTCAATTGATATACAATCGACTACTGATTTGGCTATTCATTCAGGATAAGAATTTTATTGCTGCTACCCGACAGGCTATTGCCCTCGATAAACGCACCGGAACCGAAGATGCTAATGTGTTCGATCTCGCCAATGTTTCGGCCTCAAACAAATACTACGATGATGCTGCAAAAGCTTACGATTATTTGATCGGCAAAGGGAAAAATGCTGAATATTATAATCTGGCCAGCCAACAACGAATGCGGATGAATTATGACCGTTTTGTTGATGAAGGTGTTATGGATGTGAATCGTGCCAAAGAACTACAGAATCTGTTCAAACAAACATTTGTTACACTTGGCATTTCCGCGGAAACTGTCGACCTTCAGGTTTCATACGCTCATTTGCTTGCCTTTTACCTGAATCAACCAGCAGAAGCCATAGAAACACTGAATGATGGGCTGGCAATGGCTGGCGTCAACATACAGCAAATTTCGGCAATGAAAGCTGAGCTGTCAGATGTTTATGTGTATTCAGGCGATTTATGGGAGGCGGTAATATCCTATTCGCAGGTGATAGAGAGCAATAAAGCCAATCCGTTGGGCGATGATGTGAAATTTAAAAAAGCAAAACTCGGTTATTACATGGGAAATTTCAAGTGGGCAAAGGCTCAACTCGATGCTTTAAGGGCAAGTACATCGAAGCTGATTGCCAACGATGCCATGGATCTTTCACTATTCATCAGCGAAAACCTCGAGGACGACAGTCTCGCTACGCCACTAAAAATATTCGCCAGAGCCGACCTGCATTTGTTCCGAAATGACTTTACTGAAGCATTGGCTGCCTTGGATTCGTTAAGCAAACTATATCCGGACAATTCACTCATTGATGATGTTGATTTCCGTAAAGCAGGCATTCTTCAGAAACAAGAAAAATACGAGGAGGCTTCGGTTTTGCTAAACACCATCGTTAAAGATCACAGTTGGGAGATGTTGGCCGATGATGCACTTTTTCAGTTGGCAACTATATACGAGAATAAACTGAACCGAAAATCAGAAGCAATGGAGCTTTTCAAGAAGATGCTGACCGATTACCCCGGAAGTGTTTATGTGGTTGATGCCCGTGCTGAATACCGCAAAATGGAAGAAGATGAAAGCAAGACTGAAACACCAAATATAAAAGACAATTAACATTAAGGGCTAAAGCCCTCAATCAGAATAATTTTTGTTGTCCGTCCAAAAAATGGGACGGCAAAGGATATTAGCTCATTTCATGACAACAGCGATATCCTTTGCCGTTGGCTTCAGCCAACGGATATGAAATGCCCGAAATTAACCGGGGCTTTAGCCCCAAAAAGGAAATGATTTAGCAATGAAGAGCATCTCGAAAGCCTATATCTATGCCCTGCTGTCGGTTCTTTTATGGTCGACAGTTGCCACTGCCTTTAAATTGGGATTGATGGTGCTCTCGCCACTTTACCTGATTTTACTTTCTACTGCTTTTTCACTGCTCGTTTTTTTTGTGGTTATTCTCATACAAGGTCGAATCAGGGAATTATTCACAGTCACTGTCACCGGATTGGGAAAATCGGCTTTACTCGGAGCATTAAATCCATTTGGCTACTACCTTATTCTTTTTCAGGCATACAACCTTTTGCCTGCCCAGGTTGCACAACCACTCAATATGATCTGGCCGGTAACTCTGGCATTGCTTTCGGCGCCATTACTGAAACAAAAAATCACGATCCGAAACATTGTTGCCATCCTTATCAGCTTTGTGGGCGTGGTATTTATTTCGTCACAGGGAAGTCTCTCCGGAATTGCGAATACAAATTTAACAGGTGCACTACTGGCTGTTGGAAGTAGCGTGATATGGGCTCTCTTCTGGGTTTTAAGTGTGCTCGACAAGCGTGACGAGATTTTCAAATTGTTCTGGAATTTCGCCTTTGGGTTGAGCTATCTTATAATTGGAGCTTTTCTGTTTACTGACTTTCAGCTTCCTGACCCGAAAGGCTTGCCAGCCGCCATCTATATCGGTATGTTCGAACTCGGCATCACCTATATTTTATGGATGAAAGCCATGCAACTGAGCGAGAATAATGCCAAAATGGGCAATCTAATATTCCTTGCACCTTTCCTGTCATTGGTTTTTATTCATTTTATCTTGGGGGAAACCATCTTTGTCACCACATTTATAGGACTGGCTTTTATCATTTCAGGAATTTGGTATCAGCAGAAAAAGTGACCCAAAACTTCACTCCATGACTCAACCCTTTCCACTTTCTCTATTCCAAAGCGAAAAAACGTACATTTGAGTTCTTGATTTGAACAGATATGGACAAAAAGCCAATAACAATTCTAGGCATTGATCCCGGAACCAATATTATGGGTTACGGATTAATTGAAGTGGTGGATAATAAACCTCGGATATTGCAGGTTGGTGTCATAAAGACCACCGGATTTACAGATCATTACCAAAAGCTCAGGCATATTTTCGATCGCACCAATGCACTGCTAAAAGAACTTAAACCGGACGAGCTGGCCATTGAATCTCCGTTTTACGGCAAGGACATTCAGGCCATGCTTAAATTAGGACGGGCACAGGGAGTGGTAATGGGATTGGCTTTAAGCCGCGAGATTCCTGTATTCGAGTACGCCCCGCTGAAAGTAAAACAGTCGATTACCGGAATGGGTCGTGCAGCCAAAGAACAGGTCGCTTTTTTCCTGAAAAACATGTTTACCTTGAATGAACTTCCGAAAGAACTGGACGCCACCGATGCTGTGGCAGTTGCAGTTTGCCACTACCTGCAAATGAAAAATCCGGTAGGAAAATCTGGAATAAAGAGTTGGGGTGATTTTGTTAAAAAGAATCCGGATCGGGTGAAGAAGTGATTAGTGTTCAGTCGCAGTTGGCATGCCTCTTTCGATTTTGGTCTCTGGAAACTTAATACTGCGACTGAATACTGGTTATTGGCATTCTTTAGCAATAGCTGCGGTTATTTCAGACATTTCTTCTTTCGAAAACAACAACTTTTTTGAAAAATGCAGCAAATCAGCTTCTGTTTGCATCGGAACCAGGTGAATGTGTGCATGAGGTACTTCCAATCCAAGAACCATTACCCCTACTTTCTGGCAAGGAATCGCTTTCTGGATACCAATGGCGACTTTTTTGGCAAATAACTGCAGGCCGATGTAAGTTTCATCATCCAAATCAAACAGATAATCCACTTCCTTCTTCGGAATGACTAAAGTATGGCCTTTGGCTACAGGAAAAATATCCAGAAAAGCGAGAAAATTTTCATCTTCGGCCACTTTCCATGCTGGTATTTCTCCGTTAACAATCTTGGTAAATAGACTTGCCATATCAATTCATTACTAAATTGCGATATCAATAATCTCAAATTCCAACTTTCCGGAAGGAACCTGAATTTCAACTACATCACCCAATTTTTTACCCATCAATCCTTTCGCAATTGGAGTCTGAATCGAAATTTTTCCCAATTTCAGATTAGCTTCAGGTTCAGAAACGATGGTGTATTGCATGGTTGCATTATTTACTTTGTTTCGTATAGTAACCTTATTCATCATCTGAACCGAGGATGTATCGATTTTTGATTCGTCAATTATTCTTGTAGTAGCAATTTTTGAACTCAAAACAGCAATTTTTGCTTCAAGCATGCCTTGGGCATCTTTGGCTGCATCATATTCGGCATTTTCCGAGATATCACCTTTTTCAATGGCTTCGCCTATTGCTTTTGAAATGGCTGGACGCTCAATTTTGGTCAGCCGATCAAGTTCTTCTTTCATATTCCGAAGGCCTTCTTCTGTAACGTAAGTAACCTTTCCCATGGTTTTCTCCTTTTTATTAAAACTATTAAAAAACAAAAAAGAATTCCAGCCATTGCGGAACTCTTTTGTGTTACAAACTTATATAAAATTTTTAATCTTTACGAATCTAATGTTTTATAAAACAATTACTCAGCTGAATAGTAAAAAGCTTAGGCGTCAAACTTATATTTCCGGTTCATTATTTCTGAATAAATAAATGCTTTCCTCAATGAGAAATCCTCAAGGTAATTCGTTGGTTCTTCAACATCAACAGACTCCTCTTCCTCTTTATGTTTCCATGTGGTTTTTATCATTTCATGTTTGGGTCTGTCGGGCAATGTGCTTTTAAATCCATAGTGATAAAATTTTCCTCTTGGAATATCGATAGTACTTTTAGTTAGAACATCCGCCTTCTCTGGCTTAATCCGAACAGGTTGAACCTTCTTAACTTGTGGATCATTTAGAAAATCGGCCCCCAACAACTGATCCATAAAACTGTTTCTGGGCTTTTCATCAGCCTCGATAAATGGATTGTCCTGAATCTTCTTTTTCTTGTTTTGATTAATCGCACCAAAAATAGAAAGAACAATAGCTATGATCAGAAAAATATAATCTTCCATCTTGAAAAATTTATGAACTGAATAAAATAATTTGTTCTTTTCTTTGTTTTATTAATGCACTAAAGATATAAAAAATGTTTCATCTTTCCCGAAAGATCTATTCGCCATTGCTAGTTATCTTCTCTCTTCTTGCCTCGACCAATGCATGCAAGGATGATTATACCTCAGTTATTCCTTCTGTTTACGTTGATATGAATTTCCCTATAGCCAATATGATTGAGCTCAATATTCCCGGAGGATCCTATTATTTTGCTGATAAAGGCTATGGTGGTATCATTGTTTTTCGCGACCTGACTGATAGCTCCAACCCTTTCTTAGCTTACGATGCAGCTTGTACTCACGAGGTATCAACAACAACCAGAGTCGTTGCCGATGCCAGCGGAATTGCGACTTGTCCTACATGTAAATCTCAGTTCATTTTATTTTCAGGCAATGGGAGCCCTATAAAAGGGCCAGCAATTGAGCCGCTTAGGCAGTATCACACTTCGTTTACCGGAGGTCGAATCATCATCCGCAATTAGTCAGAAACATTCAACTCAAACACTTTCAAAGACTTCAATTCGAACAAAAATACTTTCTGAAAACCTGAAAAGAAGCTCCAGTTTTCAAGTTTATTACCCAGATTATAATCTACCGGACTTTCCTCCAAATCGGCAGTTATCAGTAACCAAAGTTGGTTAAGCCTTTTCTTCTGATAGTATGCCAACTTCTCATTCTTGGCATTGATTGTATAATCAAGATTCTCACGATTAAACTCAGGAGCATTATATCCAACTATCTTGCACGGATAGTGCGTCTTGTGCTTATTCACAGTTGGGCCATGGAGTTTTGTCAATTCAATCCCAATGGCATTTTTGGGTGAAACTCCCAGGATAAAATCAGGAGATTCCGATTTCATCAATTTCCCTTTTGGAAATTCTTTATATTCATTCCGGAAATACTCCATGATGAGCATTTCTTCCATCATTTGCGAATACTGGTTAAAACTCATGGCGCAATTTTAAAATCCAACAATGATTTGCACAGATAAAGATATTCAACAAAATGAAAAATAGTCAGTCATTTGAAAAATCGCTAACCGAAAATTTCCCAATAACTATTGACTTTTTCCTATCCGGTTTAAAACAAAAAAAGGAGTCGCATTGACTCCTTTTCAATATCAGTAATTTCAAAAAATTAGTACCTGTAATGCTCTGGTTTGTATGGCCCATCAACAGAAATACCAAGATATTCAGCCTGATCAGGACTCAAAACAGTGAGCTTCACACCCAATTGTTCCAAATGCAGGCGGGCTACTTCTTCATCGAGGTATTTAGGCAAACGATACACGTTTACATCGTATTTTTTCTGCCAAAGTTCGATTTGAGCCAAAGTCTGGTTTGTAAACGAATTCGACATCACAAACGATGGATGACCTGTTGCACAACCCAAATTTACTAAACGGCCTTCAGCAAGAAGGAATATAGAATGTCCATCAGCATAGGTATATTTATCAACCTGAGGTTTAATGTTTGTTTTGCGGATTCCAGGCCATCCTTCAAGACGGGCAACCTGAATTTCGTTATCGAAATGACCAATGTTGCAAACAATTGCCTGGTCTTTCATGGCAGCTAAATGCTCCCCGGTGATAATGTCTTTATTTCCGGTAGTAGTCACAAAAATGTTTCCTTCAGAAACAGCATCTTCCATGGTCTTTACTTCAAAACCTTCCATGGCTGCCTGAAGGGCACAAATCGGGTCAATTTCAGTTACAATTACCCGTGCGCCATAACTGCGCATTGAATGAGAACAACCTTTACCTACATCGCCATAACCAGCCACAACAACAACTTTCCCGGCAATCATTACGTCGGTTGCACGTTTAATACCATCGGCCAACGATTCACGACATCCGTAAAGATTATCGAATTTAGATTTGGTTACCGAATCGTTCACATTAAAAGCAGGGAACAGAAGTTTTCCTTCGTTCATCATTTGATACAAACGATGCACTCCGGTAGTGGTTTCTTCTGAAACACCCTGAATAAATGGGACCTGACGTGTCCAGCGTTGTGGATCGAAAGCCAAAACTTCTTTCAGCGCATTGTTCAATTCACGTTCGTCTTCGGCATCAACCGGAACATCCAGAATTGATGGATTCTTCTCGGCTTCATAACCACGATGAATCATAACTGTAGCATCACCACCATCATCAACAATCAGGGTTGGCCCCTGCCCGTTTCCAAAATCAAGAGCACGCTCTGTGCACCACCAGTATTCGGCTAAACTTTCACCCTTCCATGCAAAAACCGGAATTCCGGCAGCAGCAATGGCAGCAGCAGCATGATCCTGAGTACTGAATATATTACAGCTTGCCCAACGCACATCGGCACCAAGTTCAACCAGTGTTTCAATCAGAACTGCTGTTTGAATGGTCATATGAAGTGAGCCCATAATACGAGCACCTTGCAATGGTTTGGCATTGCTATGTTTTTTACGGATTGCCATCAGACCCGGCATTTCCTTTTCTGCGATTTCAATCTCTTTTCTTCCGAATTCGGCGAGCGAAATATCGGCTACTTTATAAGCTAATTGCTGTAATGTTTTTGTTGTCATTTCTGAAAATTAAATTTTGACTGCAAAGATAATCAAATCAATAGATGCAATAAGCAAATATTGATCATGAAACAGCATATAACATGAATAGTTTACCTGATTTCTATTTTTGAATAGCCTGAAAGAACGAAATGGTATCGGCTTTATCTCTTGCAAGTTGTTCTTTCAGAGCATCGAGTGATTCAAATTTTTGTTCTTCCCGAAGTTTCCGGAAGAAAATAAGTTCAAGATGTTCTCCGTAAATATCCGAATCAAAATCGAACAAATGAACTTCAATACTACGATGATCGGCATTGTGATTAACTGTTGGTCGGCTGCCAATATTTAGCATTCCCCGGTAAGTTTTATTCTGAACTTTGGCCTGAACAGCGTAAACTCCATAGCCTGGAATTATTTTATCAGGATCAGAAGCTTCAATATTTGCTGTTGGAAACTGAATCTGACGTCCAAGTTTTTGCCCTTCTACCACTGTACCATGAAGTACAAATGAATACCCCAAAAAAGCATTGGCGGTATCAAAATCGCCAATCTGAATGGCTTCCCGTATTTTGGTTGAACTAACGTTGGATTCATTCATGAGCAAAACATCCAGTTTTTCAATCTGAAATTCATGCCGATCAGCACATCCTTTCAGAAATTCGAAGTCGCCCTGTCTGCCCCTTCCAAATTTATGATCGTAACCAACCACCAGCGATTTGGTGTGAATCTGGCCAACTAAAATCTGTTCAACAAACTGTTCGTAAGTCAATTGGGCAAATTCAGGAGTAAATGGATATATAATCAGATGATCGATTCCGGACTGTTCAAACAACTCAATTTTTTCATCTAAAGTGGTCAGTAAACGCAGGTTAGTCTCAGCCGAAGCAACAATTTTGCGCGGATGTGGATCAAAAGTAAAAATGATAGATTCACCGTTTATAGCTTTCGCTAAATTAAGCAGTCGGGCAATAATTTTACGATGCCCTAGATGCACTCCATCGAATGTACCAACGGTTAGAACCGGATTTCGAGCATAAAAGTCATTCAGATCTCTGTGTATCTTCACCTTTTCAAAAATTAGTATTCGGCTTCAAAATTAGTGATTTCATCGGGCATGAATCAAAAAAAACGATCAAAACTAAAGGGATGCTTCAAAAATTGACTTGCCGGGCACATTATGAACACGAAATTATTATTTTTATGCCCGTTATTGACTAATAAAAAATTACTGTGAAGAAAATATTTTCAATTGCATTCGCAATTACAGTCCTGGCAATTGGTTGCAAAAAACAGAATGGATTTGTTATCGATGGAAAAATAACCAACGCCCAAGGGAAATATTTATATCTGGAAGAATTAAAAGTGTCTTCAAGTATTCCAGTCGATTCGGTGGAATTGGGCAAGGATGGCTCGTTTAAATTTAAAGGTAAAATTGGTTATCCGAACTTCTACCTTCTCAGCTTGAACAAAAATAATTTTGTTACGCTTTTGGTTGATACTACCGAAAAGATATCCGTTTTTGGCGATGCCGCCAATTTCTCACGCGACTATATCGTGCAAGGCTCACCTGGCTCACTTCTGGTTCAGGAACTTAACAACATGCTAACAAAGAATAAGCATAAACTGGATTCGATACATAACAATGTAAACGCTTTCCGCTTGCATGATGATTACAGTATTCAACGCATTAAATGGGATCAGGAAATGGCCGACATTAAGCAAAGCCAGATTAGATATTCGACCAACTTTATTCAGAAACACCCGTTTTCGTTGGCCTGTGTATTGGCCTTGTATCAGAAATTCGATGATTCGAACTATGTTGTTCAGGATTTGCAGTCGTTGAAGGTGGCAGCTTCGGCATTGAATTCATTTTTCCCAAAATCGGAACATGTCAAAGCCTTATATGCGAATACCCAACGGCTAATGCAACAGGAAAAAAATAATAAGTTGCAACAGTTCATTGCTCAAAATGGCGTTAATTCACCCGACATTAAACTTCCAAACACCAATGGCCGTGAAGTTTCTCTTGCATCATTACCAAACAAAGTGATACTAGTTCAATTCTGGTCGGCAAAAAACCGTGATTCGCGAATTCAAAATGAGGCATTGGTTGATCTTTACAGTAAATACAAGTCGAGAGGACTCGAAATTTATCAGGTTAGCTTGGACACTGATAAGGCTGCATGGTTAAATGCAATTGAACAAGACAGACTCAGCTGGATCAATGTTGGCGATATGAAGGGTAGTATTGTCGCTGCTAATCTATACAACATTCAAACCATTCCTTCAAACTATATTCTGGATAAAGACAAGCGAATTGTTGCCAAAAATGTACAAGGGCCATCACTTGATCAGGCAATCGGAGAACTTACCCGATAAACTTTTAGTGAAGCAAATCTGATTTGAGACCGGCGTAGCAAGTCAAATATGTTGCCTCTTTCAATTTTACAAGTATATTTGCATTTCATTTTTCGAACCAATTTCAAAATGTTTTGAAAAACCCAAATAAGAAAGTATATTTTATATCCGATGTTCATCTGGGAGCGCCAGCTTTAAAGAATAATAAAGAGCGGGAACTGGCTTTTGTAGATTGGCTAAACGAGATTAAGACAGATGCCTCTCATTTGTTCCTGATGGGCGACATTTTCGATTTTTGGTTCGAATACAAAACGGTTGTTCCTCGTGGGTTTACACGCACTTTGGGGAAAATTGCTGAGATCGCCGACTCAGGAGTTGAAGTTCATTTTTTTACAGGAAACCACGATGTTTGGGTATTTGATTACCTACCCAACGAGTTAGGAATGACATTGCACCGGAATGAGTTTAAGACAGAACTTTACGGAAAAAAATTCTTCCTCGCACACGGTGACGGACTTGACCATACAGACAAAGGCTATCTATTTCTGAAAAAGCTATTTACAAGCAAGGTTCTCCAATGGATGTTCGCCCGTATTCACCCTAATCTTTCGCTTTCGTTTGGGCACAATTGGTCAAAACGCTCCAGAATATCAAAAGGAATAACTGGCGAAGGATTTAAAGGTACAACCAACGAAGGATTGTTTATTTTTGCAGAGTCAATTCTTCGGAACGAAAGGTTTGATTATTTCATCTTTGGACACCGTCATGTATTGGTTGACCATCCGATTGGAGTAAACAGTCGGTACATTAATTTGGGTGACTGGATTAATCATTTTTCGTACGGAGTTTTTGATGGGAATGAGTTTAAATTAAAACAATATAATTATCAAGGCCCCAAAGGTCACTGAACAAAGAGTTATGACAAAACAGGTATATACTAAGATTATTGGAACAGGAAGCTATCTTCCAACACGTACGATTGGAAATGAATATTTCAATGACTATACTTTTTTTGATCCAAGTACGAAAGCGCCATTCGACAAAGATAATCAAGAGATTATTCAAAAATTTAAAGAAATAACCAACATCAGCGAACGCCGTTGGATTAGCGATGAGCTGCACAATTCAGATATGGCTTACCTGGCTGTTAAAGAAGCATGCGAATCGGCAAAAATCGATCCGGAAACGCTTGATTTCATAGTCGTCGCACACAATTTCGGTGATGTAAACCTGAATACAACCCGCGTTGACTTACTTCCAAGCCTTGCAAACAAAGTAAAAGCGAAGTTGGGTATATCAAATCCATTTTGTTTTTGTCACGACATTATTTCCGGCTGCCCTGGCTGGACACAAGGAATGATTACTGCCGATGCCTATATTCGCAGTGGTCTTGGCAAAAGAGGAGTTGTAGTTGGGTCAGACGTTTTGTCGCGAATTTCGGATCCTCACGACCGTGATACCATGATTTATGCCGATGGCGCCGGAGCTACAATTGTGGAAGCGATAGAAAGTGAAGAACCAACCGGAATCCTTTCTCATTCAAGCAGATCAGATACTTTAACTCATTGGAATTTACTGATCAATGGAAACTCTTTCAATCCTGATTTTGAAGGAAACGACCAGTTTATAAAAATGGCCGGACACAAACTGTATGTCTATGCACTGACCTATGTCCCAGGAGTAGTAAAAGATAGTCTGGATAAAGCCGGATTACACCTGAGCGACATCAAAAAAGTTCTCATCCATCAGGCCAACGAAAAAATGGACGAGGCAATTTTGAAAAACGTTTTCAAATTGTATCATGAGAAGGAAATTCCTGAAGGAATTATGCCTATGAGCATCGAAAAATTAGGAAATTCGTCAACCGCAACAGTTCCTACCTTGCTCGACATCATTCTTAAAGGCCGCATGGAAGGTCAGGAAATTAACCCTGGTGACTACATTATTTTTGCTTCTGTAGGCGCCGGAATGAACATTAACTCGATTGTTTACAAATTCTAAAAAGACCACAATACTAAAACAGGAAAGGTGTAATGAGTATTCATTGCACCTTTTCCGTTTCTTATGAGTTACCATTTTCTGGCATAGTGAACAGCAATTAAAGGGAATCTACCATTTTATAATCTCTTTTCCATGCTCCAACAAATACTTATTCGTTGTTGAAAATTGATGATTTCCGAAAAAACCACGACTGGCAGAAAGCGGTGACGGATGGACCGATTTCAAAACCAAATGCTTTTTCGAATCAATAAATTCGCCTTTACTGATGGCATAATTTCCCCAAAGGATAAAAACCACATTTTCCAACCTGTCGGCTACCAAATGAATAACGGCATCGGTAAACTGCTCCCATCCCTTTTTCTGATGAGAACCGGCAGTGTGCGCCCGAACAGTTAAAGTCGCGTTCAGCAATAAAACACCTTGCTTTGCCCATCGTTCCAGATTCCCGTTCGTCGGAATCATCGCTCCGGTATCAGCCTGGATTTCCTTGAAAATATTGCGCAAACTAGGTGGAAAATCGACACCATCGTTCACCGAGAAACACAGTCCGTGCGCCTGTCCCGGTCCGTGGTAAGGATCTTGCCCTAAGATTACCACTTTCACTCGGTCGAACGGACATTGTTCGAAGGCATTAAAAATCAGCTTTGCCGGCGGATAAATCGTTTGACTTGCATATTCCGACCTTACAAATTCGGTCAATTGCTTAAAGTAAGGTTTCTCAAATTCATCCTGAAGCTGAAGTTTCCAGCTTTCTTCTATTTTTACGTCCATAATTATTCCTGATTTTGATAAAGCAAAGTAGCCATAAATTCTCCGAAATTCAAATTCCATGTCTTGCCACAAAGACTCAAAGTCTCAAAGAATTAATTTAATCTTGGTGTCTTCGTGACTTCGTGGCAAAAACTTTATCGTATTTTTAGTGAAAATTAAAATCATGGAAATCCTATTCCTTTTGGCCGGCCTTTGTCTTGGATTCGTTGTTTCATTCCTGATTCTGAAATCAGGGAAACAAAAGCAGCTAGCTGTTTTTGAGCGCGAAAAACAAGCCAGCGAGCAAATTTTCCTTCAGCAAAAGTTTGAGTTAGAAAAAGAGAAATCCGTATTTCAAGACCGAAACCAATCACTCCTGAAAGAAAAAGAAGAATTACTTCTTCTGCTACATCAGCTTCGCATCGAAAACGGAATTCAGAGTCAGCAACTGGCGCGTGCTGAAGCTGATTTTGGCAACCTTCAGGAGAAACTGGATTCGCAGAAAAAGGAAATGGAAAACCTTCAGCAGAAATTCACGACTGAATTTGAGAATATTGCCGCCAAAATACTGAAACAGAATACGGAAGAATTTTCGGTCGCCAATCAGAAAAGCATCACCGAATTGCTTTCGCCGCTAAAAGAGAAAATTCAGGTATTTGAAAAAAAGGTAGAAGACACTTACGAAAAGGGACTGAAGGATCAAACTGACTTGAAAGCGGAACTTAAAAAACTGCATGATCTGAACCTGAAGATAAGCGATGAAGCCAATAACCTGACCAAAGCGCTGAAAGGCGACGTCAAGAAACAAGGCAACTGGGGCGAGGTAATCCTGGAGCGGATACTTGAACGTTCGGGTCTAACCGAAGGCCGTGAATACGTAAAGCAGGAAAGTGTCCTTTCTGAGAATGGGCAGCGCTTTCAACCCGATGTGGTCATTCATTTGCCCGATTCGAAACACATTGTAGTTGACTCGAAAGTGTCGCTGGTGGCCTACGAGCGATTAGTTAACGCAGATTTGGAGAAAGACCGTGCTGCTTTTGTGAAGGAACATTTGCTGAGTGTGAGAAGTCACATTAAAATCCTGAGTGAAAAACATTATCAACACTCGCCCAACTTCAATAGTCCCGACTTTGTGTTGCTGTTTGTACCTATCGAATCGTCGTTCAGCATTGCTGTTCAGGAAGATCAAGACTTATTCTCATATGCCTGGGACAATAAAGTGGTGATTGTGAGCCCATCGACATTGCTGGCAACGCTGCGAACCATTGCATCTATTTGGCAGCAGGAAAACCAAACCCGAAATGCACTGGAAATTGCCCGTCAGAGCGGAGCACTGTACGATAAGTTTGTCGCCTTCATCTCCGACATGGAATCGATCGGTAAAAGTTTGGAAAGTACCCGAAAAACATACGATCAAGCCACCAACAAGTTGTACTCCGGAAGTGGAAACCTGGTGAAACGAGCTGAAAATATCCGGAAACTTGGAGCGAAAACCACCAAAGAATTACCGCCGGAAATGATTGGAGAATGATTAATCTTCCTCTCTGTACTCCGGCTCCAAACCGTCTTCACAAACATCAATAGGAACAATCCAAACCTCAGGGTTGCCATTTCCTTCGCCGCCTTCAGACTCGCGTTTAACGATTTCAGACCCGAAAAACACTGCAATATGATCGTGCGGAATATTTTCATCTTCTTCGTTTCCAACCACTACAGCATTTATTCCATCGATTCGAACAAAATCACCTTTTGCAAATGGTAATTCATCATCCATATTGACAATTCTTTAAGTTTATCTGAAATAAAAAAGGCCGTACAAAAAGTCAAAACACTAGTGAGAGTAGTCATCCCGAATTTATTTCGGGATCTGAAATTCAGTGTATATAGATCCTGAAACAAGTTCAGGATGACTCCCAAATTGACTTTTATTACGGCCTCTTTCGAGTATCTTGAATAGGTATTAGCTCGCTTTTAACCGAACAGTGATTGCCCCATCAATTTTTTCCTGAGCATAATCAAGAGTAATCTTCATTGTAGTTACATTAGCAGAAGGAGTATCGAACATGGCATCGTTCATGATATTTTCGCATATCGAACGAAGTCCACGAGCGCCCAATTTAAATTCAACAGCCTTGTCAACAATAAATTCCAGCGCCTCTTCATCAAAGCTTAGCTCAACATGATCGAGTTCGAAAAGTTTAATGTATTGCTTGATCAACGAATTGCGTGGTTCTGTCAAGATGCTGCGCAATGCCTTCCGGTCGAGCGGTTCCAGATAAGTTAACACCGGAATACGACCAATAATTTCAGGAATAAGACCAAATGATTTTAAATCCTGTGGCGATATATATTGAATC